>JBJMWV010000224.1:0-3647 GCA_045809985.1 Chthoniobacterales bacterium
CTGCTCACGAACGATAACGCGCTCTGCCAGGTCGCGCGTCTGCAGCAGGTGCCCGCGCTAAATCTGGCGGACCTGGCCCATGCGCTCCGGCCGGCGGTAAGCGCAGGCGATGAGATTCAACTGCAGCTCGTGAAAGAAGGCCGCGAGAGTCATCAGGCCGTCGGCTATCTACCTGACGGGACGATGATCGTGGTCAACCACGCGCGACCGTATCTGGGTACGACGAGCCCGGTAGTTATTTCTAGCGCGTTGCAGACCGGCGGCGGCCGACTCGTCTTCGCGGAGATGAAAAACGGCAAGCCTGCGCCTGCGCCTGCGCGGACGAACGGCACGCGCTAGCTCCCGCGTTTCCGAATCTCGTTCTCGTATTCCGCGAAATAGCGACTGATCACCGGCAGGTCGAAGTCGCGCAGAATCGAGGTGTTCGGTTCCCGTTCGAGCAGGAAGCGAAAGCTCGCCTCGAGGAGTTGCGACGTTTCGTTAGGCGCGTAGCCAAGCCGCTGCCGATCAGCCGGCGTGACGCGCACGCGGTGTTCTGTTTTCGGCGGACCGTCAATCGTGACCAGCCAAACCTCGTCGCGTAGCGGCGCGAGGTTGATCTTCACAAGCCGACCGCCTGACGCACGCGGCACATCACGTGATCCGCGATGTGGTTCGCCCGTTCCGCACCGCGCGCGAGCACTTCATCGATGTAATCCGGTTGCGCGAGAATCTCATCACGGCGCGCACGCATCGGCGCGAAATACTCCCACAGTTTGGCGAAGAGCTGCTTCTTGAACTCGCCGTAGCCAGTCCCGCCACGCTGAAACGCTTCCCGCATTGCCGCCGCTTCATCACTCGACGCAAAGAGCGAGTAGAGATGCAGGATCGTGGATGACTCCGGATCCTTCGGCGCTTCCACCGGTGTCGAGTCGGTCACCACGCTCATGACGCGCTTCCGCGTGTCCTTCTCTTCACCAAAGATGTCGATCGTGTTGCCGTAGCTCTTGCTCATCTTCTGGCCGTCGAGTCCCGGCACAGTTTCCGTCGCGGCCTGGATGCGCGGCTCGGGCAATTTGAAGATGTCGCCGAAGGTTTCATTCATCTTCACCGCGATGTCGCGCGTGATCTCGATGTGCTGCTTCTGGTCTTTCCCGACCGGAACGACATCGCTGTCGTAGATCAAAATGTCCGCCGCCATCAGCACCGGATACGTGAAGAGCCCGGCCGACGCCGCCATGCCGCGCGCCGTCTTGTCTTTGTAAGAATGAGCGCGCTCGAGCAATCCCATTGGCGTCACGGTGGAGAGAATCCAGGCCAGCTCGGCGACCTGAGGAACGTCCGATTGCCGGAAGAGCGCGGAGCGCTCCGGATCGAGTCCGCAAGCGAGAAAATCGAGCGCGACGCGGCGGCTGTTCTCACGCAACGCCTGCGCGTCATGCAGACTCGTTAGCGCATGATAATCCGCGACGAAGTAAAACGCTTCGCCTTCCTCCTGCAGCGCAATCGCGGGCTTCATCATGCCGAAGTAGTTCCCGATGTGCAGGACGCCGCTCGGTTGAATGCCGGAAAGAATGCGCATTAGCGAAGGCGGAACGTCCGACGCGCTATGGTTATCGTCCACCGCCAATTGTCTGGCCACGAGCGGGAAATCTTTCTCGCAATGCCGATGTGGCGCGGCTAAATAACCGCGCGCATGTCAGGCTCCGCCAAACCGATTTCTGTCGTCACCGGAGGAGCTGGCTTCCTCGGTTCACATCTGACCGACCGGCTGCTCGCCGAAGGCCACAAGGTCATTGCGATCGACAACTTCGTCACAGGCAATCCGGCAAACTTTGGTCATCTCGCGGGGAACGAGAATTATCGTTTCGTGAAGCACAACGTCTCGAACTTCATCTTCCTCCCGGAAGAGAAGCTCGACTACGTTTTCCATTTCGCATCGCCGGCCAGTCCAATCGATTATCTCGAGCTGCCGATCCCGACGTTGAAAGTGGGCGCGCTCGGGACGCATAACACGCTGGGTCTCGCGAAAGCCAAGGGCGCGACGTTCCTGCTCGCTTCGACGAGCGAGTGCTACGGCGATCCGCTCGTTCATCCGCAGAAGGAAGATTACTGGGGCAATGTGAACCCGATCGGGCCTCGCGGGGTTTACGATGAGGCGAAGCGTTTCGCGGAAGCGATGACGATGGCCTATCACCGCTATCACGGCATGGACACGAAGATCGTGCGCATCTTCAACACCTACGGTCCGCGCATGCGTTTGCGCGATGGCCGCGTCGTGCCGGCGTTCATCGGCGAAGCGCTGACCGGTCAGCCGATCACGGTTTTCGGCGATGGGTCACAGACGCGCTCGTTCTGCTACGTTTCGGATTTGATCGACGGCATCTTCAAGCTTTCGCAGTCGGATTTTCACGAGCCGGTGAACATCGGGAATCCGCGCGAGATGACGATCAAGCAGTTCGCCGAAGAGATCCGGCGCATCGTCGGAACGGAATCGGAGATCGTTTACAAGCCATTGCCGGTGGATGACCCGAAAGTGCGCCAGCCGGACATCACGCGGGCGAAGACGGTTCTCGGCTGGGAACCGAAGGTGCCGTTCGAAAAAGGCATTGTGGAGACAATCGAATACTTCCGCGGTTGTCTTGAACGCGGTCAGCTCGGAGAACGAATGGGCGCAGGAGCTGTCGCGTGATTCGATGAACGCAAAGCTCCCGCTCTGCGTCGTCGGCTCGCTGCTCTTCTCGTTACGCGTATATGCACAGGCACCCGCGCGCGGCGGTGATTTCGCGGTCACGAAGATCAATCGCAACCTGATCACGTCGCCGCAGTTCACCTACACGGGCGCGCAGCAGTATGTGAGCGACCAGCGCAATCGCTGGCTCGAAGTCGAGGTCGAGTTCACTGCGCTGCCCGAATACACCGACGAACTGACCTGCAAGTATTACATCCTCGTGAACGGCAAGCTGCTCGTCGGCGAAGTGACGCACGTGAACATCGCCGGCGGACGCGATCTCCGATCCGTCATGTATGTCTCGCCGAAAACGCTGATGCGTTTGATGGGTAAACAGACGGTCGGGGCGAATGCGGTGCAGAACATCGCGGTGCAGCTCGTGCAGCAAGGTGCGGTCAAGAGCGAGCTGAGTCAGGATCCGGGTGGCGGCGCGCGCTGGTTCTCGTCCATTCCTCAGGTCACCGGACTGGTTTTGAACAAGAACGAAACGCCCTTCGCGCCTTTGTATTGGGATCGCTACGAGCAGATCAAAGCGCCGACGCGCTAACGGGGTTTGATGGCCGCCCCCGCGCGCATCCTTAGTCTCAATCTCGGCTCGCAGACGGTCGGTCTCGCCGAATTCCGGACGCAGCCGAACGGTGGACTTGTTCTCGTTGGTTATCGCTTTCGCGAACTGCTCGCGGAAACCGGCAACGATGCGGCGCGCAACGCACAGATCACCGCCGCGATCCGAGAGATGATGCAGGAGCTCGGGATCAAAGGCGGCGCGGTCAATTACTCCGTCCCGGCGCAGTCGGTCTTCGCGCGTTTCGTGAAATTGCCCGCGGTCGAAGAAGAGAAGATCGAGCGAATCATCGCGTTTGAGGCGCAGCAGAATGTGCCCTTCCCGATCGAGGAAGTGGTCTGGGATTACCAGCTCGTCGGGAGCGAAGCGGAA
>JBJMWV010000225.1:0-2065 GCA_045809985.1 Chthoniobacterales bacterium
CGCAACGCGAAATGCATCCAGCAGCAGCATTCCTTCCGTTTTGTAAATATGCTCCGCGCGCTGGCCGCGCCGAACCGGGAAGTAGAGAGAAGGGTCACCTCTCGCACCTTAACCGACAGGGAAAGAATGATTGCCGAACAGGCCTCAGCTGCGTGCATGGAAGCGGTCGAATTGCGCGACCTAGAGCCGTCGAAAGAGCCGTGCGGCGGCAGCCACGCCCTGCACCTGCCTGAGGCGCCGCTTCCAATCCCGCCACCGGGATTCGTCGTCGAGCATTCCGACGGAAACTAACGCCTAACGAGCGATCGCGGCGCGGATCATCGCGAGCCGCGCCTGCAACTTGCCGAAATGCGAGCCGGACCAGTAGATTTTCCCGCATTCGCTGCAGCGACGAAACTCTTCATAATGAATGCGAGTCAGCGGCTCTAGTTGGTCGATGATGTCTCCTTTCGCGACCACCTTGAGTGACCCGTTGCACGCGATGCAGCGCGTGTAAGGCGCGATCATCGCTTCGATTGCGAAACGCTGCAGCACTTCGACGATTTGCTCATCAGGATCTGTGGATCGAACGCAGTAGCCGTCGCGCACCGCGCGATGCATGAGCAAACGGCGATCGCGCGTCAGCAGCGCGCGCTCTTCGTCCGCGCTGATTCGGACCAGCGTCGGATCGTCGGCATGAGGTGCGTAGACAACATCGAAGCCGAGGAGGCGGAGATCGCGCGCGAGTTTTCCGAGATGGCCATCGGCAACGAAGCGCGTCAGCCCGGTGCGGTGCAATGACTGCTCGTTAGGCGTGTCCGGATCCTGCAGGCCGCGAACGAAGACTTCGCCGTCACTACTGAGCTGGTGTGCGAAGTCGACGTTCACGCCGTCGACGGTGATCGCGCCGATTTCCGTGTGCGGCACACCACACGATTCGATGATGTCTTTGACCGACGTCTTCTCGGACAAGACGCGCGTCACCATCGCAGTTGCACTGCGTCTCGGCAGGAAGAACGAAAGATCACGATCGAAGTGGAGCGTTACAGTAAACGCGCTCCCCTCGCCGCCCGGAGCCATTACGCTTCCGCGACAATTCCCTGCGGTGGACGATCGTTACCGCGAGCGAAGAGGACGCGATACGCAACCAAGCCGAGCAGCGCGCCGCAGGTATCGATCATCACGTCGTACGGAGACGGCGTGCGCGTCGCGACGAAGCTTTGATGGAACTCATCGCTCGCGGCGTAGAGAGCAGCGAAGAAAAGCACGAGCGCAGCCTGCCGCACGAATATCCCGCGGGCGTGGCTTCTAAACGCGCGCAGCAAAAGGAGCGCGAAGATGGCGTACTCGGTCAGGTGCGCGCCCTTGCGCACGATCAGCTGCGCAGTCTCGATCGCTGCGGCGGAAACGTTTGGATTAAACCAGCGCAAAACCGGAATCAGAATACGCCCGCTATTCGCAGCCGAACCGAGGTCAGTCGACGCACCGAAAATGAAGAGCATCCAGGCAATCACAGGCATCCAATGACTGACGAAATGTCGGCTGAGAGTGTTCAATCGACCCGCAGCTTACGCGCAGACCCGCTGATTGCATTCGAAGTGGCGCTTCCTACGATAAGCGCGCGGCATGACCTCACTCGATCTCGACCAGCCGCTTGTCTTCACGCCGATCTTCAAGGAGCGCATCTGGGGCGGAAGGCGGCTCGAGTCGCTCTACAGAAAACATCTGCCCGCCGAGAAGCGCATCGGGGAATCGTGGGAATTGGTCGATCGCGCCGACGAGCACAGCATCGTGGCGAGCGGACCGTTGCGTGGTTGTTCGTTGCACGATCTTTGGCTGCACCACCGCGCCGCCGTGTTCGGCGAAGTAGACGATGCGCCGCGGTTTCCGCTTCTGATCAAGCTGCTCGACGCAGAGGAGAAACTTTCCTTGCAGGTTCATCCGCCACCGCACGCCGCGGCAGAGCTGAACGGCGAACCAAAGACCGAGTTCTGGTACATCGCTGATGCGCGCCGTGATGCCGATCTCTACGTCGGCCTGAAGAAACACAGCTCGCGCGATCACATCGAGCAGGCGCTTGAGACCG
>JBJMWV010000226.1:0-2607 GCA_045809985.1 Chthoniobacterales bacterium
AGCTCTACCATTGAGCTATGGCCACCAACGAGAGCAGGATTTTAGATTTGAGTGACGCGAATGCAAAGGCAAAGGCGCTTCTGGCACGGCGCGCGCTTAGTCTGACGCGACGCCGCAGAGAGCAGCGTTGCAACTCCGCTTTCGTGATCTATGATGCGCCTCTCCTACGCATGAAGAAAATCGGTCTGGTCATTCTCACCGGTTTCTCGCTCCTCGTTGCGCCAGTCCAGCTCCGGGCTCAAACGGCTCAAACCGATGATCCCAGTGAAGCCTTTCTTAAGGCTTACATGACTTCGCAGCAGGGCGAAAAACTTGAGCACGACAATCAATTCAAGGCTGCGCTCGCGAAGTTCCGCGCCGCGGGAAGCCTTCTTGATGAAGTGCGCAAGGCGCATGCGGAATGGCAACCGGCGATCGTCGAGTATCGCTCGCGCAAGATCAGCGAAAGCATCCTGCGTGTGCAGAGCAAAGTTGGAACGCAGACTGAGCTGGCGGCGACCGCTGAACCGGCGGCGAGCAGTTCTCCTTATCTCCCGAAGAATGCCGGACCCGCTGAGCCGAGTGTAGAAATCGGATCGACGAAACCGGGCGACGCGCGTCTGCCTCTCCCGGTTCAGACACAAGCGCCGCAGCCAGTCGCACCGCGGACGAATATTCCCGCGCCCGCTCCAACAGCTGTCGCCGCCGCCGCTCCAGCCGCAACGCCGAACGAAGCTGCGATCAAGGAAGCGACGAAGAAGTTGCAGGAGAAGGTCGACCAACTTCAGGCCGAACTGACCAAGTCGCGTTCGCAATACACCTCCGTGCAGAAGGAGAAGGACGCGCTCAACGACAAGCTGCAGGAGACGAATTCGAAACTCGGCAAGGCGCAGGAAGATCTGCAGAAGACACAAGGCGCCGAGAAGACGGCGCGTGATCAGCTCGCGAAAGCTCAGGATTCACTGAAGAAGATCCAGTCGAGCGGCAGCACCGATGTGAAAGCCGGCGAGGCACTCAAAGCTGAGATCGCGCAGTTGAAGTCCGCGCTCGCGAGCGCCGAACAAGGTCGCGTTGCGGCAGAGAAAGAGAAGGACGCCGCGAGCGCGAAGTTGAACGAAGCGAACACGCAGGTCGCCAGCGTTTCGAAAGAACGCGACGAAGTCGTGGCTGAATTGAAGAACGCGAAGTCGGCGCAGGAACGCGTGCAGACGTTGGTCGCGGAGAATTCGGATTTGCAGAAGAAGCTCGCCGACGCGGAAAAGTCGATTCGCGAGATCAACGACGACAAGCCGCAAAAGGAGCAGGAGATCGCGGACGTGAAGCGGCAACTCGAGCAATTGCGCGGGCAGCTCGCGGCAAGCGAGAAGAAGAACAAGGACTACGAGGCCGGCATCGCCGATCTGCGGACGCAGCTTGAGGACACGAGCGCGCAACTCGCGCAGGCGAAGACCACCGGCGCGAATGCGGAAGAGACTGCGCGTCTAACGAAAGAAAACGAAATGCTGCGCGGCATCGTGATTCGCGAACGGCAGGAGGAAGCGCGCCGCGAACAGGCGAAGAAGTTGATGCTCGCGGAGTTCGACAAGCTGCAGATCAAATCCGAGACGCTCAACCAGCAGATTGAGTTGCTCGCGCAGCCGGTCACGAAGTTGAGCAACGAAGAGCTCGCGCTCTTGCGTCAGCCGGTCGTCGCGACTTCCGACGCGAATCCGCAAGGCATGACCGCGAGCTTCGCTGTACCGAACAACGGCGGAGCAGCGGCCGCACCTGGCGCGAAGGTGCAGTCTGGTTTTGAACCGGCGGTCCCGGCTGACCTCGTTCCGCTCGCGCGTGAAGCGAAGGAGAACTTCGATGCGGGCAAGTTCCGTGCATCGGAGAAGGCTTACGAAGAGATCCTGACCAAGAGCCCGAACAATCTCTACGCGCTCTCAAACCTGGGTGCAGTTTACTTCCGCACCGGCCGCCTCAAAGCTGCTGAGCTGACCTTGAAGAAAGCGGTGACGATCGCGCCGAAGGATGAATTCTCACGCCGCACGCTCGGCATCGTTTACTACCGGCAGAGCAAATTCGACGAAGCCGTCACCGAGCTGACGAAAGCGCTCGCGATCAATCCGAAGAGTTTCATCGCGCACAATTATCTCGGCATCACTGCGAGCGAGAAGGGCTGGCAGGAAGCGGCCGAGAAAGAAATGCTCGAAGCGATCGCGGCGAATCCGGATTACGTCGACGCGCACTACAATCTGGCTGTGATCTACGCGACGAATAAGCCGCCTGCGAAGGAACTCGCGAAGCGTCACTACTCGAAGGCGATGGAACTCGGCGCGGAAGCGAATCCGTCGCTCGAGAAGCTGATTCGTTAGGCGCGCACGATCCGCGCGTATGCTTCCGGATCAGTCGCGCCTTCCGTGATGAAGGCGAGCACGCGCGTATTCTGATCGATGTTTAGCGCGGCGCGGTACTCTGCGCTTCTGTCGCCAGTCAGCAGCTCGATCAATCCAGCGAGACCGGACCCGCCAGTTTCGCCGGCGACGATCCCGATACGAGCCAACACACGCATCGCTTCACGCGCCCGTTCGTCCTCAATCGCGATGAACGCTTCCATGCCGCGGGAGACGATCGGCCAGGCAA
>JBJMWV010000227.1:0-4704 GCA_045809985.1 Chthoniobacterales bacterium
CAGCGGCTTCATCGAGCTGCACATTGGCGGTCCGAATAATGAGCTTGCCTCCTTTCGGCATCGCATCGCGCGCGTTGACGCCGAGATTCAGGATCACCTGCTCGATTTGTGTCGGATCAGCCATGACGCGGCCGTTCGCGGCGTCAGTCACCGTGCGCAGCTCGAAACGCTCGCCGATCACGCGCCGCAGCAGTTTCTCCATATCCACGATGAGCTGATTCAAATCGATGACCTTCGGCTGGAGGAGCTGCTTCCGGCTGAAGGCGAGCAACTGTCTCGTTAGGCCAGCCGCTTGTTCGCCCGCTTTCAGGATCAACTCGGCGTGCTGGTGCACGATCGGATCATTTCCGTCGCGGTGATTGATTAACTCCGCATATCCGATGATCGCGGTGAGCAGGTTGTTGAAGTCGTGCGCGACACCGCCGGCGAGACGCCCGATCGCTTCCATTTTTTGCGAATGGCGCAGCTCTTCATCCTTCTTCCGCAGCCGTTCCTCGGTCGCGCGCCGTTCCTCCATTTCGCGAAGCAGATTGTCGCGTTGCTCGAAAAATTTGCGGATCGTGCGGGCAAGCTCGCCAAACTCGGAGTTGTCTTTGCAGAGTCCGAGGATCGGTTGCGGATCATCACGATTCAGGCTCTCCATCGTGCGGCGGAGCGGCCATCCCACCCAGCGCACGAGCGCGGCTGCGAGAAGAAGCAGGAGCACGAGCGCGAAGATCGCGAGTGCGATCAGGAGCCGGCCGCTCGAGCGGTTCAGCTCTTTCACCACCGGCGATTCATTGCGCACCACCAACTGCGCGAGCGGTCCGCCGTCCCAGCCATTGAGCGAACGTGAGAACGCAATCAACCCGTTCTGCTCGTCGTTCACGTTCTCACCCACGCGCGGAGGCGGCGAGATCACCTTCACCTCATTGCCGGTGAACATCGACATTTCCCGGAGAGTCGGATTCGTCCACAGCTTCCCGGCGAAGAAGAATCCCTTCGGCGGATCTGTGCGCGCATCGAGTGACGCATGCACGGTTCCGCCGCGGATCTCCATGATGCCTTGCTCAGTCTCGGCGAAGAACCGGCAGAGCGGCCCTTGTGCGAAGAGCCGCGGCAACCCCGTTGGCGGGACCGCGAACTGCTCGAGCTTGCCGGTGTTCAGATTGTTGCGCTCGTAGACATTCTTCCCGTCCGGCGTGAAGACCCAGACGGCGTTGGCGTGGAAGCCATCGAGCGTCGAATCGCTGACATTATCCTCAAACCAGTTCTGATCTTTCGACGCGATCGCGTGGACCATTTGGTCCCATGAGGTGAAGTCGCGCACCAGCGTCTCAAGCGGCTGGCCGTAGTATTTGAGGAAATCCTCGAATGATGAATTCCGCTCGCGGAAACGCTCCTCCGCGATATTCCGGAATTTGATTTTGTCGTAGGACCGGATCGCCCAAAGCCCGATAAAAAACGTCGCGACGACGGCGACGAGGAGCAGGCTAATCTTGGTCTGAACTTTCATCGTGGCATCTGGAGAACGAACCGGCGGGAGCCGGCAGGGCGTTTGGCGTTATCTTTTTGAACTACTTAATCGCGGATGCGTTGCTCCCGAATCGCTACAATTTTCAAATCATCTCCTTCCTGGCGAACCGTCCAAAAATTATCCGTTCGCCCTTTCGCGACGTGTTTGCTGTTCCGGACATCGAAATCGATCGTGAATTCCACCCGAGCTTCGCCTTCCTTTGCGCCTGCGGTGACGTTCGGCGGAGCGAGCAAAGTATATTTTCGCTCCGGCCAGCGCTTCACGTAATTCCCGACGTCCTTGTTCACGAACTCCGCGCCGACCTGACCGTGATCGAAATACTGCACCGGATAGCTGAAGTACTTCACTTGCGCAGGGATGTCGCTCGTCTCGCTCTCCCGCAAGTACTGCTCGACGTAGGTGTTGATGCGCTCCGGCGTCATGTTTTGCGCAGGTGCTTCGGCTGGTGGCGCCGGACTTTGCGTCGCTTCGGGATTGGTCTCCGCTTCTTTTTCGAGTGCGATCCGTTCCTGCTCCGGCAATGCGCGCGCTGAATCGCTGCGTAAAACCGGGACGTCAGGCAGCGGAGCTACCGCGCGCTGCACCTTTGCGGTGCGCGGTTGCAGATCGAGCGAAGTGGCGGTGGCGTCGTCGATCGTGCCCGTGACGCCGATGCCTTTCCGTGCCTGATAGCGCCGGAGCGCGTTCTCTAATTCAGGTGTCGGCGTCCCATCAATATCCCCGAAGTAGAGATTGCGCCGTCGGAGTTCCTCCTGCACCTGCCGGACCTGCTCGTCCGCATAGATCTGCGCTGTGCTGAATAGAAGTAAAAGACAAGCGATGAATCGTTTCCCTGACATCGTGCGCACTGTCGTCGGTCCCAAACGACGACGCACATAACCATCGTTCCTCGTCTAGCTTGCGGTTGTCGCCCAAAATTTCTGGAATGCGTTTGGCCAGCTCCGATCCATCACTTTTTCACGCGCGCGCGCGCCCATCTTCTTGCGCAACGCTGCGTCGCTCGCGAGCCGCCGGATCGCGCGGCCGAAATCCTCTGCGTCGCGCGCTTTCGTCACGAGACCGTCGACGTTGTGCTCGACCAGTTCCTGGGGCCCGCCTGCGTCAGAAACGATCACCGGCAATCCCGATGCCTGTGCTTCGATGATCACGTTGCCGAACGTGTCGGTTGTGCTCGGGAAAACGAAGAGATCTGCTGATGCGTACGCCATCGCGAGATCCTCGCCGGAGAGATAGCCGGTAAACGCCGCGTCCGGCAGCAGTGCCGCCATCGCTTCGGCGTATGGTCCGTCGCCGACGATGTACAGGCGGACGGGACGATCGGAATCGCGCAGCTGCCGGTACGCGGAGGCGAGTATCTCGAGATCTTTCTCCTTGGAAACCCGACCGACGTAAAGCAGGCGCACCTCCTTCGCGCCGATCTTGCCGAAGCGGTCCCAAAAATTCTCGTCGCGCCGGTCGGGACGAAACAATTCTGTGTCGAGACCACGCGGGAGAATCTGCAGCTTCTCCGGTTCGATTCCCTTCTCGATCCAGCTCCGGCGGTATTGCTCCGAGTTCACGAAGACGGTGTCCTGCTGCCCGTAGAGCCAGCGCATGTAAGTCCAGCCTAGGTTCTCGAGGAAGCTGTCCTCGGTCAGGATGCGGATGTACTCCGGAAAATCGGTGTGATAGATGCCGGTCTTGCGCAGGTTCAACATCTTCGCCGCGAGCAGTCCGGTCAGGCCGATCGGTCCCGGCGTGCTGATGATGATTTCCGTGAATCGTTCGCGCTGGATATACTCGAGGATCTGAAGGATCGGCGGGAAACTCAGCTTCTGCAGTTCGTATTCCGGCAGCTCGAACTCGCCGATTGGTTTGAAGTTGGCGATCGGAATCTGATCAACCGTGAGGTCTCCGCGTGATGTGACAACGACCAGCTCTTCGCCGGCTTCCTGCGCCGCGGCCGCCATTTTGCGGATCGTCGTCGAGACGCCATTCACGTCTTCGAGCGTGTCGGTGAACCACGCGCGTTTGCGGTTCTGCAGCGCGGGCGGAATTGAGCCGAGAAATTGCAGCGCGATCTCGCGTAGCCATGTCTGCGACGGCGCCTGGCTGTGGAACCCGTAGATGTAGGGCGCGAGCAAGACGAGGATCGGCGCGATCCCGCTCAGCGCCTGGATGCTCTCAATGAAATTCCCGCTGTTCAGTTGCCGGATGAACTTCTCGAAGAACCGAAACGCGAGCTGCTCGCACACCATGTTCGCCATCAGGAATGTCCGTCGTTCAGGCGGCGCGGCGTCGTTCTCCTCCGTCTCGAAGAGCGCCTTCACTTCCGGATTCGCGAACGAGTCCGACAGCTCTTTCCAGAGGGAAACGTTCCCGCGTTTCGCTAGCTCAAAAATCTTGCCGGACATCACACCGCGCGCGACGAAGTCCGCTTTCTCGCGCAGCGAAAACTCGGTCGGATCGCGCCCTTCCATGAAGCGCGAGAACATGGCTTCGAGCAGCGGCGCAGTCGGCCCGAGGCGCTGATTGAATCGGTCCTGAATGAACTGCCCCACCGTGTTGTAGAAGCCGTGGGACAACGCGAGCGGCGTGCCGCCTTCGCCTTGCGCGGTGCAGCGGCCTTCGCAGACGTGGGTCAAGAACTCGTTAGGCGTTAGCGCGGCCGGCGTCTCGGTGTAGGCGAAGGCGAGAAACATTCCGCCGTGATCGTCCGAACCCCCGACGAGCACTTTTTCCCACGGGTTCGGATATGTCGGTGCGATCCCGTGACGATTCGCCAGCTCCGCGATCTTCTCGCGCGTCAGGCTGGTGAAGATTTGCTGCGCCAGCTCGCTAAGGAGCGCGTCGCGCAAGCCGTTGATGCCTTCGAAATGTTTGAAGAGCAGGATCAGCCGCTCGAGATGCGACGCCTGCAGCTTGCCGTTGATGCTGTAGAGCGGGTGCGCCACGGCGTGGGCGATGTGTTGCTGCTGCAGGTAAGCTTGGAGGTCGAAAATGTTTTCGCGCAAGGTCGTGATCGCCGCGTGTTGCGCCTCGGTTATTCCCCAGACTAACAAGTGAATCTTGCAGGGATCTTGCGGGAAATAAGTTGTGACCTGCTCACTGATGAACGTGTTCGGCAGATCGCGTATTTCGAGGCAACCGTCGATCGTGTCGTGATCGGTGATCGTCACGAAATCCATTCCGCGTTCACGGAGCTCCCG
>JBJMWV010000228.1:0-3236 GCA_045809985.1 Chthoniobacterales bacterium
CTTCGAAACGCCGGAAGATTGGGTGCAGTTTCAGCAGCTCGGCAGTCTCGAGAAATGGACCGGCGGCATTCATTCCGGCGGCAGCTTGTTCATCCTGCGCGACCCGCGCTTCAAGTTCGCCGACAACACACTCGGGCACGAAGTGGCGCACCTTGTCGTTCATCGGCTTTACACGGAAGGCGTGCCCACGTGGATCGACGAAGGCTTCGCGGAATACATTTCGAAGACAGCGCACGCGAGTTTTCGCCGCGCGCGCGGTTATCGCGCGAAGCCACATTCGCAATCGATCGCAGGTGATGACTTGATTCCACTCCCGACGCTGATCGCGTTCCTTCGCCCACCGAACGACAATGTCGAGACGTTCTACGAAGAGTCCGAGCGTCTCGTGCGCTTTCTCATCGCGAGCGATAAGCCGAGCTTCATCAATCTGCTCGACGCGCTCGGTAAACATCAGCCGTTCGACACTGCGTTCCTGCGCATTTACGCAGGTCGCTTCGCCACGACTGCTTCGCTCGATGAGCGCTTCCGTGAGTATGCGTCGAAGGACGCGCCGGCGGCTGAGAGCGACAACGGCTAGCTGCAGTTCGGCATCGCGGTTAAAGTCCGCGTCATGCCGAAGGCGAAAGCGAAAAGCGCGACTGCGAACATTCACGCTGTCGTCGGTTCGGACGAAAGCGAGGTGAAGCGGATCGCCGCGGAGCTCGCCGCGAAACTGACGCCACCGGACGCGGGAGATTTCGGCCTGGAGGTGATCGATGGCTGCGGCGACAACTCCGAGCAATCGGCATCACGTGTGCGCTCAACCATCGAAGCGCTCCAGACGCTGCCGTTCTTCGGAGGTAAACTGGTTTGGCTGAAGAACGCGAACTGCCTCGGTGATTCCGTAATCGGTCGATCGGCGGCGGTGCAGAGCGCGCTCGAGGAACTCGGGGATGTGCTGAATGCCGGACTCGCGCCGGACATCACGTTTCTCCTGAGCGCGACGGAAGTCGATAAACGTCGCGCGTTCTACAAGTCGTTAGGCAAACTCGCGGAGCTGCAGGTGATCGACAAACTCGACGCGAGTCGCAGCGGCTGGGAAGAGGAAGCGACAGAGATCGTGCGGAGTCGCGCGCGGTCGCGCGGACTGAACTTCGAGGAGGACGGCGCGCTTGATCTCTTCGTCCTGCTCACAGGCGGCGACACTCGACAGATCGAGAACGAGCTGGAGAAGATCGATCTCTATGTCGCGAGTGATCGACGCGTGAGCGCAGACGAAGTGCGCACGCTCGTGCCGCTCTCACGCGCGGGCGTGATCTTCGAACTGGGCAATGCGCTCGCGGCCTGTGATCTCGATCGCGCGCTCGCACTGGTTCGCGGATTGCTTGATCAAGGCGAAACCGCGATCGGCATTTTGCTCGTCGCCATCCTGCCGACGATCCGCAATTTGCTCCTCGCGAAAGATCTGATGGAACGTCACCGGCTCCCCCGCCCTGCGGCGCCGTTCTCGTTCATCTCCGCGCTGAATCGGCTGCCGCCGAGCGCGACCGAGCATTTGCCGCGCAAGAAAGACGGGTCGGTCAACGGCTATGCGCTCGGCCTCGCCGCGATGTCAGCGCATCGCTTCAGCGTCGATCAACTGATCGCCGGTCTTGAAGCGTGTCTGGAAGCGAATCTCCAGCTCGTCAGCAGCGGCCTCGATCACGAGCTGATTCTGACCGAGATCGTGGTGAAGCTGCTCGCGTGCGAGACTCGTTAGACCACGGGCGGAGCGCCGTCGACCTGATTGCGTGCGATCGGCCCGATGTACGGAATTTCCCAGCGCACACCGGTGAAGGCTTTGATCACCGTGATGATGAAGATCACGAGGAAGCCAATGCTAATGACCGCCCAGAGTAGTCCAAGCATCACGGCAAAGAATCCGCCAATCGCCGGGATCGCAGCAAAGATATGGAAGACTATTTGGTAGACGATGCTGCAGAGGATCCACGCGCCGCCGAAGATGATCGACTGCATCGCATAAAAGCGGACGAAGGAATCGCGTTTTTCGAGGATGTAGAAAATGATGCCCCCAATGAGGGGGATGCAGGCGAGCGCAGCCGCGACGTTGGAAGGCAGCCCGGTCGAGCCGGTGCCTGGCCCTGTCGCTGTGACTGGCGGGATCGGATCAGTTGGATCGGCCATGCGCGATAGTTACACGATATACGGAGCCGTGTTCAAGCATGCTCCCTGCAGAACGTGAAGACGATCGAGATTAGAGCAGGCGATTCACGCTACGATGCGGTGGTCGGGCGCGGATTGCTTGCGGATCTTGGTCGCGAAACGGCGAAACGTTTGCCGGCGAGCCGTTGCGCGATCATCGCAGATGAAACCACCGCGCGGCTTTTCGGCGACGTCGTCCTGCGCAGTCTGCGCGACGCCGGATTTGATCCGGCGCTGGTCACGGTTGCCTCCGGTGAAGCCGCGAAGTCACTCGATCAGCTTGGACGCGTTTGCGATTCACTGGCCGAGGCGAAACTGGATCGGTCATCATTTGTGGTCGCGCTCGGCGGTGGCGTAATCGGCGATCTCGCCGGTTTCGCGGCGGCGATTTATCACCGCGGAATTCCTCATGTGCAGGTGCCGACCACGCTTCTCGCGCAGGTCGACAGTTCGTTCGGCGGAAAGACGGCGGTGAACACGCGCGCGGGTAAGAACTTGTTAGGCGCGGTGCATCAGCCGGCGCTTGTCCTCGCGGATGTGGAAACCTTGTGCACTTTGCCCCCACGCGAGTTCAACCAGGGATTCGCCGAGATCATCAAGCACGCGATCATTGCCGATCCGACGCTGTTCGAGTTCCTCGAGAACTTCGACCACGAGTCGTTAGGCGAACTCGTCGCGCGCAACATCGAGATCAAGGCGAGTATAGTCTCGCAGGACGAGCGCGATCTCTCCGGCACTCGTGCCGTGCTCAACTTTGGCCACACCGTTGGTCATGCGATTGAACGGGCGGCGGGTTACGGAGCAATGCTGCATGGCGAAGCTGTCGCGCTCGGGATCGTCGCGGCTTGCGAAGTTTCGATGAGGAAAGCTGGATTCGGATTGAATGAACGCGATCGAGTCATCGGGGCGCTGCGGCGCTTCGAACTCCCGACGCGCTTGCCGGCTGATTTTCCGCGCGAGGAGATTCTGCGTGCGCTGGCTACGGACAAGAAGTTCGAGAACGGCGCGATTCGGTTCGTCGTTACTCCGCGGCTCGGCAGCGCATTTCTGTCTTC
>JBJMWV010000229.1:0-2060 GCA_045809985.1 Chthoniobacterales bacterium
CTTCGAGGATTTCTTTGAAGCCGCGGACCGATTCCGCGATCGGCACGTACTGGCCTTTCGTGCCGGTGAAGACTTCGGCGACGGCGAACGGCTGGCTCAGGAAACGCTGAATCTTGCGCGCACGGAAGACGGTCAGCTTGTCGTCCGGGCTCAACTCGTCCATGCCGAGAATCGCGATGATGTCCTGCAGATCCTTGTAACGTTGCAGGACACTTTGTACGCCGCGCGCGACGTTGTATTGCTCTTCGCCAACAACGTCCGGCGCGAGCGATTTCGAAGTCGATGCGAGTGGATCGACCGCGGGATAGATGCCGAGTTCAGCGATCGAACGCTCCAGAACGATGGTCGAATCCAAGTGCGCGAATGTGTTCGCCGGCGCGGGATCGGTAAGATCGTCGGCCGGGACGTAGACCGCCTGCACTGACGTAATCGATCCCTTCTTGGTCGAAGTAATGCGCTCCTGCAGGTCGCCCATCTCCGCCGCAAGCGTCGGTTGATAGCCGACGGCAGACGGCGTGCGGCCTAACAACGCGGAGACTTCGGAGCCCGCTTGCGAGAAACGGAAGATGTTGTCGATGAACAGTAAGACGTCCTGGTTACGCTCGTCCCGGAAGTATTCCGTCATCGCCAACGCGGACAGGGCAACCCGGAGACGTGCGCCCGGCGGCTCATTCATCTGGCCGTACACCAGCGCGACCTTCGACTTGCTGATGTCGTTCTGGTCGATAACGCCAGCCTCGCTCATTTCTTTGTAGAGATCGTTGCCCTCACGAGTGCGCTCGCCCACGCCGCCGAAAACGGAAAACCCACCGTGGCCTTTCGCGATGTTGTTGATCAGCTCAAGAATAACGACCGTTTTTCCGACGCCTGCGCCACCGAAGCAGCCCACTTTGCCGCCTTTGGTGAACGGACAGATCAGGTCGATGACCTTGATCCCGGTCTCGAGAATGCTGGTGCCGGTATCCTGTTCCGTCAGATCGGGAGCCTTACGGTGAATCGGATAACGCTTCGTGTAGGTGACGGGCCCTTTGCCATCAACCGGATCGCCTGTCACGTTGAAGACGCGGCCGAGTGTCCCCTCGCCTACAGGCACCGAGATCGGTCCGCCCATGTCTTTGACGGGCATGCCGCGCTTCAATCCTTCGGTCGAGGACATCGCAATCGTGCGAGCCCAGTTTTCGCCGAGGTGCTGCTGCACTTCGAGCGTGAGCTTG
The DNA here is from genome assembly GCA_045809985.1 of Chthoniobacterales bacterium. GTDB lineage: Bacteria > Verrucomicrobiota > Verrucomicrobiia > Chthoniobacterales > UBA10450 > JACCTI01. The sequence continues at coordinate 1,215 of JBJMWV010000229.1, forward strand.
GTCGGGCTGCCATTGACCTCGTAGTCGATTTCGAGCGCGTTATAGATACGCGGGAGTTCGTTCGTGTTGCGAAATTCGACATCGACGACGGGGCCGATGACTTGAGTGATTGTTCCTGTGTTCATAAGAAAGAGTTAGCTGCCGAGCGCCATCTGCGCGGTGGAGATCTCGAGCAACTCGGTGGTGATGCTGTTCTGGCGCATCTTGTTGTATTCGAGCGTCAGCTCTTTGATTAAGTGATGCGCGTTATCGGTCGCGTTTTTCATCGCGACCATGCGGGCGCTGTGCTCAGAGGCGCGCGCATTGAGGATCATCTGGAAAACTTGATACTGGAGGTAGTAAGGCAGGATGACATCGAGCACGCCTTCTGCATTCGGCTCGAAAATGTAGCCGCCCATCGGGTCGGCGCTGTGCGCCTCGGCGCCGCCTGCGGTTGCATGCGTCACTTCGAAGCTTGAAATCGGCAGCAACGTTTGCACGACGGGGTTCTGGCTGATCGTGTTGACGAAATGCGTGTGGAGAACGGAGACGCGATCGACTTCGCCCGTGAGGAAACTCTCAATCGCATACTCCGCAATCGGCTTCGTCTCCGGAAATGACGGCGCATCCTTCAGTTCGAAATCAGCGAGGATCTGACGTTTGGTGCGGCCAAGAAATTGGCGCGCTTTACGCCCCGACACCACATAGGCCGTCTTTGCCGAATCGAAGTGCGCCGCTTCACGAAAGAGGTTCGTGTTCAGCGCGCCGGCGAGTCCTTTGTCGGTGCTGATGATGATGACCAGTTCCTTCTTCACCTCACGGATCTGAAGGAGAGGATGCAGCTTCGGATCGGTGCGCTTTTGCAAC
>JBJMWV010000230.1:0-5552 GCA_045809985.1 Chthoniobacterales bacterium
GAACGGATCGTGGAAACCGGCGCCGCGACCGGCCGTGCCTTGTGCAAATGCGGCGTGGCCGTAGCGATCGTAGGCCGCGCGCTTATCGCCATCCATCAGGACGTCGTACGCTTCGCCGAGTTCCTTGAACTTCTCTTCGGCGTGCGCGTCGTCCGGATTTTTGTCCGGGTGGAACTTGACGGCGAGCTTGCGGTACGAGCGCTTGATCTCCTCCTCAGTCGCGGTGCGGGAGACGCTCAGTACTTCGTAGTAATCGCGTTTCGTCGTGGGCATCTGTAGAATCTTGCTCCTGATCTTGATCTTAACCTTGCTCTCGCTGCTGCCTGAAGGTCAGGAGCAGGATCAAGAGCAAGAGCAGGACTAGTTTTTCGTCGGCTTGCCGCTCGAAACAACGACGCTCGAGGGCCGAAGCAACCGGTCCTTCAGTTTGTAGCCGCGCCGCGTCTGCCGAATCACAGTTCCTTCCGGCACGCTGGCGCTTGCTTCATGCGCGATCGCTTCGTGCAGGTTCGGATCGAATTTCTGCCCTTCCGCATCGATCGGCTGAAGCCCATTGTCCGCGAGGAAATCGGTGAGCTGCTTCAAGACCATGCTCATGCCGGCGTAGATCGGCGACTTCTCGCCTTCACCGCGGGCCGCGGAGAGACCGAGCTCGAAGTTGTCGATGATCGCGACGAGCCGCTCGAGCAATGAGCTGTTCGCATACTTAATCGCGTCGTCCTTTTCGCGCGCAGCGCGTTTCTTGTAGTTGTCGAAATCCGCCTGGCTGCGCAGCGCGAGATCGCGGAACCGATCGATGTCCGCCTGCAACGTCGCGACCGGATCGTCGCCGTCCTGCGTTGCCGCGTTGTCGCTGCCGTCGCGCACTTCCACTGGAATCGTCTCCGCTTCGTCGGCTGTCTGGGTTTCGTGTTTGCTCATGTCTTTCGAATTACAATCAAAGTGATGTCATCGCTTTGCGCGGTAGTCCCGACGAACGCGCGCACGTCGTCAATCAACCGGGTGATGACCGCTTGCGCGCCACTCGTCGCGCTTGCGCGGACCGAATCCATCATCCGATCGGGTCCAAATTCGTCGCCGTTTGCATCGAGCGCCTCTGTCACACCATCGGTGTAGAGGATCAGGCAATCGTCGCGTTCGAGCGGGACTGCAAAGTCGTTCGTGATCCTATCGAACACGCTTCCGCTGTCAATTCCGAGGACCAGTCCGGGTGGCTTGAGTTTGGTCAATTCCTGAGTCGCGCGGCGGTATAAAAGCGGCGCGTCATGGCCCGCCCGCGAGAGCGTGACGGTGGCGCGGACGTGATCGAGAACGAGGTAGGCCATGCTGATGAACATGTCCTCGCGGATGTCGGGATAGAGCTGCCGGTTCACCTTCTTCAGCACTTCAGACGGCGAGGAATTCTCCGGAGCCTGGCTGCGCAAAACGCTTCGGCAGATCGCCATGATGAGTGACGCCGGCACGCCTTTCCCGGAAACGTCGGCGATCGCGACACCGAGCCGTTCCTTGTCGACCTCGATGTAATCGAAGTAATCGCCGCTGACCTGGCTCGCCGGAATGTTCAGTCCTGCAATCTCGAAGCCTTCGATCTTCGGCGCTTCATCGGGAAGCAGGATGCGCTGGATCTCGCGCGCGATCTGCAGGTCGTGATCGAGGCGCTTCTTCTCGTTCGCTTCGGAGTAGATGATCGCGTTGTAGAGCGCGAAGGCGGACTGCTCGGCGATCGATTTGAAGACCACGAAATCGCTCTGCGTAAACGGGACGCTCATCGGCCCATTCGCAAGCGCGAGCACGCCCATGTTCTGCTTGCCGTAGAGCAGGGGAGTGATCATCGCGGAGGTCGTGGCGAGCGGTGTGTCGCGCAACGACGCCAGCTCCGGCGCTTCCGTCACATTGGTCATAAACAGCGGCTGATGCGTGGAGTAGGCACGGCCGATGATCCCTTCGCCGACATCCACCGCGTGCATGCGCAGATAACTCTCCAGCGCGACCGGCGTGCTCGCGGCTTGCTGCAGAATGTGCGGCGGCACATCGACGAGCGGCGGACAACCTTTCGCGATGTAAGCCGGCATCAGTCGATTCCCGCTGCGGTCGGTAACGTAGAGCGCGCCGCCGTGCGCATCGAGAATACGCGCCGCGCCTTCGACGATCAGCCGATGCAGATCCGCCGGTCGGATTGTTTCAGTAAAGGCTGCACCCAGACCGTGAAGGAAATCGAAGACGAGCGTCTCCTCGACCTGGATTTCCTCCTTCGAACGCTCGAGCGCGCGGATGCGCTGCGCCTGCCAGCGCCCGCTGATGAACCAGCCGATCAAACATGCGGCCAGAAGCCCGGAGAGAACAATCGGCCACATGGGGGAAGGGCCAGACTACTTCGTGGTGGGCTCGTGGTGCAGGTCTTGTTTTAGATATTCGAGAACGTCCTTGAACCTGGAAAAATTCTCCGGCGCCGCCTCACAAAGCGCCTCGTGCGCATCGAGCATCTGCTGCGCTTGCTGTTGCTTCTGCTGGGACGGTTCGACTGCCGGTTGGTCATCGGGAAGCGCTTCCGTTTTCGGAGCGGCGGCGGCTGCTCCGTTAGAGTGAATCTGAAAAATCTGGTCAAGCCCGAGACCGGTCAGCAGATCACGGCTGCGCTGCCCGCAATGCACCACATGCAGGTGGCCGTGCCCGAGTTCCTTCAGTCGAAGCGCGACGCTTGCCATCGTTCCCATAAACGTCGAATCCATCATCGCGCAATTCTCGAGGTCGATGACGAACTCACGGTAGCCGCGCTGCACCATCTCCTTGGCAAATTCCTTGAAGTTGCCGCTGTTGAGGAAATTTCCCTTTCCCTCGACTTTCACCCACACGGCTTTGCCGTTTACGCCAACTTGTATCGAAGACTGCACAGCTACCTGTAGAAAATACAGGCTCACGGCAGGGGGTGTCAAACTTCGCTACCCTGCCGCGCCTGCTGAAACAACACGCCTCATGCATGTTGCGAGCGAAAAATTATCGCCAAAGATAGGATCGCGTCTCGGCCACGATGTGGCCCTTTTCGATCAGCAGACAGCGCCACGAAAGCACATTTCCGTCATTGAAGAAGTCGTCGCCGATGACTGCGAATGAAGTCTTGTGGTGACCGCGCGCCTGCGGGTAATCGACCTCGCGGGCCTGCGTGAAGGCGCGCAAATTCGACTGCCGATATTCCAGACGAACGGTGATGGCGGCATCGCGTTTCGCGACCCAGAAAAAATCGAAGTAGTGCCCGTAGCGAGCGCGTTTATCGAGCTCGGTGACTGCGCCCCATAGCCGATAAGCGCTCTCGTAACCGACTGCGGGATCTTTCGCGTCGCCCTTGAAGTAGTTTTTCGGCTTCACCTTCGACGTCGGCAGACTGCCGAGCAGAAACAGCTTCTCCTTGCGAAACTGAAACGAACGGTCGAGCGCCGTCGGCAACGGCGTCGCCTCCTTGAGCTGGCGGAATTCAGTCGCGGGTGAAGGCATTCGCCCCGCAAACACACTGCTCGCAGCGAAAATGACGGCTGCGAGCAGCGCGTGGAATTTCATCGCGCTATGTGTAGCGGCGGCTGCCCTCAGCCGCAATTAGATCGCGTTTATGGTGGTGAGGACACCCGCCGCTACACGGGCAGTTTCGTTCCGCCGCTTCCGCGCGTATTTCATTTCGTGATTCAAGTTCGCTATGAGCGCGGCGTCTACTTGCCGGAGCACGATCTCTGGCTCGATCCGTGGGACGCGAAGCCGTTCGCGTTCGTTTCGCATGCGCACAGCGATCACATCGCGCCGCATCACGAGATCATTCTCTCCGAACGCACGTCGCGCCTGATGCAGGCCCGCATGCCCGGGGAACGTCACGAGCACATTCTTGAGTTTGGCCGCCTAACGAGTCTTCGCGGCGGCAATATTATGCTCCTGCCCGCGGGTCATATCTTTGGTTCGGCGCAGCTCTACATCGAGAGCGAGGCTGGTTCGCTGCTCTACACTGGCGACTTCAAGCTCCGCTCCGGCAAATCCGCGGAAGCAACCGAGTGGCGTGAGGCCGAAACGCTCATCATGGAGACGACCTTCGGGCTGCCGCGCTACCGATTTCCGCCCACGGACCAAATCGTCGGCGAAATCGTGAATTTCTGCCGCGAAGCGCTGGAGGAGAAAGCTGTTCCGATCCTGCTCGGTTACTCGTTAGGCAAAGCGCAGGAGATCCTTTGTGCGCTCTCTGATGCAGGCTTGCGGCCGATGCTCCACGGCTCTGTCTTCCGCATGACGCGCATCTACGAGCAGTTCGGCCAGAGCTTCTGCGAATACGAGCGCTACAAGCCTGATCAACTCGACGGCCGGGTTCTGGTTTGTCCGCCGAGCGCGAATCGGTCACGCATGCTGGAGAAGATTCCGAAGAAGCGCGTGGCGATGATCAGCGGTTGGGCGGTCGATCCCGGCGCGGTTTACCGATATCAATGTGACGCCGCCTTTCCGCTTTCCGATCACGCGGATTATCCCGATCTGCTGCGTTACGTAGAACTCGTTAGGCCGAAACGCGTCCTGACCCTGCACGGCTTCGCCGCCGAGTTCGCGCGGGATCTGCGCGAGCGTGGGATTGAGGCGTGGGCGTTAACGCAGGAGAACCAGCTCGAGCTCACGCTCCCCAGCGCACGAAGAGATATGCTCCCGCAGAGCCACGAACAAGGCGAAGCGCAGGCGTCCGAATTCGCGGAGTTTGCCGAACTTGGCGAGCGCATCGCCGCGACTCCGGCAAAGCTCGAGAAGGTGCGCTTGCTCTCGGAGTATTTGCACTCGTTAGGCGATGAACAAGTGCCGATCGCGACGCGCTACCTCACCGGGAAAGTATTCGCGCAAAGTGACCCGCGCACCTTGCAGGCCGGCTGGGCGGTGATCTTCCGCGCCATCCTCGCGGCAACGAAGTTGAGCGACTCCGAAATGCACCGTATCGCGGGAGCACACGGTGATGCGGGCAAGAGCGCGTTCGAAGCGCTTGAAGGCCGGACCGCGCCGCAGCCCTTCGCGCTCGTCGAATCGAAGGCGCTCTTCGACGCGCTGCAGAAAGCTCGTGGGCCGATCGCGAAGACCGAACTGCTGCGCGAGCGTCTCGCGAAACTTTCGGCGCGCGAAGGTCAATACGTAGTCAAGATTCTCACGGGCGATCTGCGCATCGGACTGCGCGAAGGTCTGGTGGAGGAGGCGATCGCGAGCGCCTTTCGTGCGCCGCTCGATGACGTGAAGGAAGCGAACATGTTGTTAGGCGACATCGGCCAGACGGCCTTGCTCGCGCGCAGCGGCGAGCTGCAGAAAGCGGAGCTCGCGCTTTTTCGCCCGATCAAATGCATGCTGGCGAGCCCCGAGCCAACCGCGGAGGCGATCTGGGCGCGCTTCGCAGAAAATGCCAAAGACGCGCAGACGATCTACGTCGAGGACAAGTTCGACGGCATCCGTGCGCATCTCCATCGCGGCGCGGATCGCGTCGAGATCTTCTCGCGCGACCTCCGTCGCATGACAGATCAGTTCCCCGATATCGCGGAACGCGCGCGCGACTTTGA
>JBJMWV010000231.1:0-7849 GCA_045809985.1 Chthoniobacterales bacterium
CTCACCGTGCGCGGCGTTCCGGCCGACAAAACGCTGCATGTCGGGAACGCAGCGGCTGTTTCGAGCGAGAAAGGCGTCGCCGTATTTCGGCTCGCAGCACAAGAGCCGATCGAGTTGCGCATTGCCGCAATCAGCAAAACACCGAACGCGCCGACACAGTGGCAGACCGCGGCGCAATGTTTCGTCCGCTTCAGCGATGACGTTTTGCATTACGCCGCGCACGTCACTGCAATCGCGAACGGCGGCTCGGCGCAATCGTTGCGGCTGAAGTTGCCGGCCGGTGCGCGCGTCATCGCAGTCGAAAGTGAGGATCTCGCTTCGTGGCGTTCGGATGATTCACTCATCGTGACCGTGCAATGGCGCAGCGCGAACGTGCCGCAGCGCCAGGTCGACGTGAGCTACGACCTTCCGCAAGCCGCAGAAGGCGAGTGGACCTTGCATGCGCCCGAAGCCGGCGAGGGGACAACCTTGCCGCCGATCTTCGCCGTCGCGACCGACGCGGCGTTTGGACTCACCGCGAGTAACGAGTCGTCGTCGCGCCCGCCGCGTTGGCTAGCCGAGAAGACTGCGAGCATTCCAAATCTCCTGGTGACGCGTAGCGAAACCGTGACCGCGCGTCTGCTGCCGGTCGTCGAAGTTGCGCCGGCCGTCGTGGAGGAAGCATCGTTCAGCACACGCATCGTCAGCGACGGTTCGCTCATCGCGGAACAGAGTTACGACATCCGGACGCGCGGCGCGCTCGTCTGGTCCGTGGAATTACCGCAGCACAGTGAGCTGCTTTCCTGCGCGATCGATGATCATCGCACAAATCCGATCGATCGCGGCAACGGCACGCTCGAATTGCCGATCGCGCCACGCGCGGAAGGCAAACCGACGCGGATCACGCTCGCCTACACCTCGCGCATCGCTGCGTTTCAGCCGGTTGCCGGAAGATTGAAAGTCGACCTGCCGAAGACGCCGCTCCTAATCAATTCACTCGAATGGGACGTCGCGATTCCCGCGGAATACGAAGTCGCCGCGCTGGAGGGCAACGTCGCGCCCGCACCCGGCGCGAGAGCGCGCGAGGGCTCGACCGTTGTTCACTTGAAGAAGGAGCTTTGCCGCAATGAACGGCCCGCGGTCGAGCTCTTCTATCAACGTCCGGAGGTGAGCAAGTGAGACTCGAACACATCGAAAAACGCCTGGAGGATTTGCTCTCGTTAGGCACTCGTCGCCGCCGCCGCACGCGCAAGTCACGCCGCCGCCGCCGCAATTTCAGCAATCAGAAAAAACTAAAATCATGAACACGAAACGTCTCTTCGCCATCGGCTTCATTCTCGTCTGCACCGCATGTGGATGGGCCATCCTCGGCACCAGTCTCAGTGTGCGCACCGCCGCGTTCTCCGAGGAAATGGGCCAGGGGGTGCAGCGCGCGTGGGGACCGCCAATGACTCAGCAGCATCCCGCGATTTTCTACAACTCGCCGTCGGCGCCGAACGGCCGCAAGTATCTTCAGCCGGCGGCGAGCGACGTGAAGGTCGCTCTCAATTACGAGCCGAAGAAGAAAGGGCTGCTCTGGTATCGGACTTACGTCGCCGAGTTCAACGGCACTTACACGATCGAGAATCCGACGCCGGTTTCGCAGACCTTGTATGTCCGCTTCCAATTTCCATCCGAGAGCGCGAGCTACACCAACTTCTCCTTCGTCTTAAACGATAAGTCGTCGACCGAAGCGACGCGCGCGAAGGACGGAATCAGCGACGCTGTCACACTCGCGCCGGGCGAGAAGGCGACGCTGAACGTGCAATACATGACGCGCGGTGTGGATCGATGGGTCTATGCGTTTGGCGACGCGCCGCGAGTCCGGAATTTTCAGCTCACGATGCTGACCGATTTCAAGGAGATTAATTTCCCAGGCGGCACCGGTTCGCCCACCGATCGAAAGCAGAGCGATCGCGGGTGGGAATTGCACTGGAGTTTCCCCGACGTGATCGGCGCGCAATCGATCGGAATGGACATGCCATCGGTTCTGAATCCCGGGCCGGTCGCAGCGCGCATTTCATTCTTCGCGCCCGTCTCGCTCCTGTTCTTCTTCGCCGTGCTCGTGATCGCGGCCACGGTCATGGGCGTGAATCTCCACCCGATGAACTACTTCTTTCTCGCCGCGGGCTGCTTCAGTTTTCAGCTGCTCTTCGCGTATCTGGTCGACCTCATTCCGCTGCACGTCGCCTTCGCGATCGCAGCCACAGTATCGCTCACCCTCGTGAGCGGATACTTAACGGCGGTAGCGGGAAAGAAATTCGGCCGTCTCGCCGCGACCGCGCAATTCACTTACATGGTCCTCTTCAGCTACAGCTTCTTCTTCGAAGGACTCAGCGGGCTGACAATCGCGATCGGCGCCATCATCACACTTGCCGTGCTGATGATCACGACCGCGCGCGTCAATTGGACGATGAAGTTCGCATCAACTCCGCCGCCTTTGCCCGTAGCGGTTGCGTGATGAGAGGGCTTGGCGATCCGAGCGACTTGCCGGAATTGTTGCGGGCGATTGTGCTGTCGGCGCTGTTGATGAAGCCGTCGCCGTTGAAGTCGCAGCCGAAGTTGCTCGCATTTACTGCCTGACCTGAACGGTTGCGCGCGATGGTCGCGTCAGCGGCGTTCACAAAACCGTCACCGTTCACATCACCGACGAGAATGCTGACGGGGACCGCAACGTCACCGCCGCTGTTCACGTCGTGCAGACGCACGGTGAGTGTCTGGCCGCTCGAAACATTCGTTAGGCTAACAGCCACCTCCGTTCCCGCGGCCGCGGCGGTTGGCGTCGTGTTGATGGTGGCAGTAGCGCCGGCTGCCGGGGTGACGCTTGCGCCGGAATATGAAACCGGGGCGGGGAAGGTAAAGACGATCTGGTAATCGCCGCCGCCGCGCGACTCGATCGCAGGAGTGCCGGCAACCGACAGCGGGAGATCAAATGTGCCCGCGTTAGCGTGTGTCTTCCGTGAGGCGACGGCGACCGGCGCGTTGGGCAACGTCAGCTTTGCGCGTGCGATGCCGGTGCGGCCGTCGGCTAACGAGTAGAAGAACGCGACCTGATCGTCGTTGCTCAGTCCGCGGAAGAAACCGAGCGACGCAACAGTCGAACCGAAGAGCGGATCGCCAGTCGCGACAATCTTGTTCACGAGCGCATCAGGGCCGTTGAAGATGCCGTGACCGCCTTGATCGGTGAAGGCGAAGAAGACAAACGTGCCGACGTTGTTGATCACCGGCGGGCGCAGCTGACTGAACTCGCCAGCAACATCCGCGATTTTGCGCAGACCGCTGCCGTCAGAATTAATCAGGAACACAGCGGGCCCCACGTCGTTCGCGAGGAACGCGATCTCGCCGTTGTCATTGATGAATGGCGCGCCGTCAAAATTGTAGAGCGACGAAGTCTCCATGGTGATGACCGGCTGCGTGGCGTTGTTGCCGCTGGTGTTGCCGAGCCAAATACCGCCGACGGGCGTGTCGAGACTCGCGGAGAATGCGACAATGCCTGCGTTACTGATCGAAGGGTTCGCGCCGAAGCTGTTAAAGGCACCCGTGTTGTCGATCACTTGAGTGGTCTGGCCATTGCCAATGCCGGCATAGATGCCGCGGATGACTGGGGACGCGGGATAACGGGTCGCGTAAAACACCGATATTCCGCTGTCCGCCAAGTAGGTGAATCCCGGGAAGGAATTAAAGTAATTACCTGTCTGGGCGATCGTCTGGAGTGTCGCGCTGCTCGTCCCTTTGTAGAGCTGAACCTCCGCGCCGACGAATTGGCGCGACGCAACTTCGCCCGCGTTGTTGATGCTTGGCGCCCCGGTACCGTCATCCGCGATCTTCACCGTATTGCCATTCACATCAGTCCTGAAGATGCCGATGCCGCCGGCATCCAGCTCTGCGTTGTAGGCTACTTCGCCGCTGTCGTTGATTGTCGGAGATCCGCCGAACCCTTTGAAAACCGGGCTCGTGCTGTCGGCCACATTCGTGAATGTCACCGGGACGGAATTGGGTGTGAGCAGGACCGCGCGGGTTTCGTTGGTCGAGATCCGCGTCGCCTGCGCGACGATCTGCCCGACATCGTTAATGCCGGTTGCGCTGAGGAGTTGGTAATCCGCGCCGGTTGCGTCGACCAGTTGGTTGAGGTTGAACATCGCACCGCCGCGATACACAAACGCGACCTGGTTCACCGTCCCACTGCCTGTGCTGACATAGGTGGTGCCGACGACCTCATCGTAGCTGTTGAGCGCGAGCGCTCCGCTCCGATCACTCTCAAACGCTTCTGCGCCTAACGAACCGAGATCGTGCATCGTGCCGTCGTAGAGAAAGGCATGCTGGCGATTGTCGACGTCGTTGATCGTGGACGAGCCCACGATGTGCGCGTGGCGATTGATCGCCGCTCCGCTGCTCGTGCTGCCGGCGAGTGTCCCGAGATCGTGCATGCCGCTGTAGCCGTCCCAGATGAACGCGTGCGACGGCCCGAACCCGGTCGGGACCTGTGACGAACCAGTCACGTAGCCGTTGTCATTGATCCCAGCGGCGAGAGCGTACTGGCCGCCGAGTGTTCCCATGTCCTGCATCGCGGAGCCGGGATACAAAATGAATGCACGCGTGTTGGTGCTGGTCAGCGTCGGCGCGACCGATCCGACGATCACCTGCGATGAGTTAATCGCGCGTGCGAGGCTGTAGTTGCCGCCGTTCGGAAGCGTCCCGAGGTCTGTCGCCGTTCCGTTCGCCGTCCAGAGCGTGGCGTGACGAATCGCTCCGCCATCCGTGAATTGCGATGAGCCGACAACATCACCGACCACAGTTAGCGCGGTCGCGCTGCTCAGATTACCGCCGGGAAGCGTCCCGAGGTCTTGCATCGTCCCGTTCGAATACCGGAACGCATGTCCTCCGGAAGTGCCGGTCACCTGGCCCGCGTTGTTGATTCCGCCCGGGATGCTGCTGCCGGTCTGTCCGGGCAGCGCACCAACATCGGTCAGATGATAAGTTCCCGCCGCCGCGGTGAGGGTGACGGCGGCAGTCGCGGCGAGAGTGAGAATGAAGTTCTTCATGGTGCTGGGTTGGTCGGCCTGCACTTAGAACACGGGGCTTCTTCCGGCGCGAACGTCGAAAGGTAACGGGCTTGTTACTCCTGGTTTTGCTGAAAGATTCGGGAGGCAATCGCTGCGCATGAAAACCTTCCTGACTCACCTCGAATGTACGAACTGCGGACTGCGGCACGAGTGGCAGACGTTGGAAAATCTCTGCACGAAGTGCGCGAAGCCGCTCTTCCCGCGCTACGATCTTGAAGCCGCCGGGCGGGTGATGACGAAGGACGCGCTGAAGGCGCGCGAGCGTTCGCTCTGGCGCTATCGCGAAGTGTTGCCGCTGCCGTTGGATGTCGAGCCAGTCTCGTTAGGCGAAGGCGGAACGCCGTTACTGAACGCGCGCAGATTTGGGGAACGATTTGGCCTAACGAGTCTTTTGGTCAAAGATGAATCTGTTAATCCGACGCAGAGCTTCAAGGCGCGTGGAATGGCCACCGCTGTTTCGATGGCGAAGCAGCTCGGCGCGACGAAGCTCGCGGTGCCGAGCGCCGGAAACGCTGGCGGCGCGATGGCGGCTTACGCCGCGCGCGCCGGACTCGAAGCGCACGTCTTCATGCCGCGGGACACGCCGCGCGCGAACATCATCGAGTGCCGCGAAGTCGGCGCCCACGTCACGCTCATCGACGGACTGATCACCGATTGCGGCGCCGAGATCGCCAAGCGCAAAGCGGCGGAAGGTTGGTTCGATATGTCGACGTTGAAGGAGCCGTATCGCGTCGAAGGCAAGAAGACGCTCGGCTACGAACTCGCCGAACAGCTCAACTGGGAATTGCCCGACGTCGTTCTTTATCCAACCGGCGGCGGCACTGGTCTGATCGGAATGTGGAAAGCCTTCGACGAGATGGAGTCGTTAGGCTGGATCGGATCGAAGCGGCCGCGAATGTTCACCATTCAGGCGAGCGGTTGCGCGCCAATCGTGCGCGCGTTCGAAGCGGGCGAAGAATTCGCGGCAGAGTTTCCGAACGCGCACACCGCCGCTTCCGGATTACGCGTCCCGAAAGCAGTCGGCGATTTCATCATGCTGCGCATCCTGCGCGAGTCCGGTGGCGGCGCGATCACTGTCGATGATGCGGAGATGATCCGCGTCACGCGCGATGTCGGCGCGAGCGAAGGACTGTTCGTTGCACCTGAAGGCGCAGCCTGTTTCGCCGCGCTTCAGCCGTTGCTCGATCAGGGGAAGATCACGCGCGACGAGCGCATCGTGATCTTCAACACCGGCTCGGGAATCAAATACCTCGACTGCTACGAGGATTAGTTCGTGGAGGCGCTTTCGCGCGCGAAATCCGCGCCTGTCGCGCGGCGTGCAATGCGTCCGAGCATTATCGTGACAGCGATCATCGCGACGACGGTGAGTGCGCCGAGCGCGAGTTGAATCGGATCGCGTCCGCCGTTCAGCGTCTGCTTTCCGAACGCGCCGAAGTACACGAACGCCATGCTGCCGGGGAGCATTCCGGCCAGCGACGCGCCCATGTAGCGCCAGAAGCCGACACCGGTCAGACCGTAAAGATAATTCGTTAGGCCAAACGGAACAGGACACATCCGAAGCAGGCCGATGATCTTCCAGCCGTCGCGCGCGATCGCTTCGTCGATCGCGTTGAAGCGCGGATCACGCGCGATCGTCCGCGCAACTGCGCCACGCGCCGCATAGCGCGCGAAGAGAAAACCCGCGGCGGCACCGAGCGCGATGCCGGACATCACCGCGATGAGTCCGTTGAACATTCCGAAGGTGAAACCGGCGACGATTGTCAGCGGCAGGCACGGCACCATCAGTACTGAAACCACTCCGAAGACGATCCCGTAAGTTAGCGCGCCCAAGGTCCCGAAATCGTTCGCCCATTGCGCAAATTCTTTCACCCAATCGACGAGCGGCAGTGTGCGTGCAGCGATCACAAGCACCAGCATCGCAATGCCCGCGAGCAGCCATTTCAAAGTCGTAGCCGAACGAAAAAATCCAGTCATGAAAGTAATTCCCGAGCAGTCAGACGTAGAACGCATCTGCGCATTCATGCGGTTGCGGCGCGATTGACACTTCGTCTGAAACACGGTTCTACGTAACGCGATGGCCAGGATCCTGATCGCTGACGACCAGACGGATGTGCTCGAAGCGTTGCGCATTTTGCTGAAGGGCGAAGGACATCAGACCGATGCGGTTACGTCGCTGGCGGGAGTGTTTCAGTCGCTCGAGAAACGCGATTACGCGTTGCTCTTGATGGACCTCAACTACACGCGCGATACGACGTCGGGACAGGAAGGGCTCGAAGTCATTCCGAAAATTCAGGCGATCGATAACACGCTGCCGATCGTCGTCATGACGGCGTGGGCGACGATCGATCTCGCGGTTGAAGCGATGAAGCGGGGCGCGCGCGATTTCATTCCGAAGCCTTGGGACAACGAGCGTTTGGTCGCAGTGGTGCGGACGCAGATCGAGCTCTCGGCGGCGTTGCGGAAAGGGCGCAAACTCGAAGCGGCGAATCAACTGCTGCGCGGCAACGCACCGAACATCATCGCTGAATCGCCACGCATGCGGCCGGTGCTGGAGTTGGTCTCACGCGTCGCGCCGTCGGATGCAAACGTCCTCATCACCGGCGAAAACGGCACCGGCAAAGGATTGGTTGCGCGCGCGATTCATGCGCTCTCGAATCGCTCCTCGCACACCATGATCACGGTGAACATGGGCGGTTTGTCGGAAGGAATTTTCGAGAGCGAACTGTTTGGTCATGTGAAGGGCGCGTTCACCGACGCGAAGACGGACC
>JBJMWV010000232.1:0-3132 GCA_045809985.1 Chthoniobacterales bacterium
GGAACGCAGGGTCAGCCGGTCGGGCTCACGTCGCCGCGGGTGGAATGGCAGAAGCTCGAGCGGCTGGAGCGTGAGGCAAAAACGCAGAAGATCGGCGGTTGGGGCGCATCGGTCGGGCGAATGACGGCGCGACTGCCGAAGCCATTATCCGTCGCGGGCGCTGGTTCATTCGATGCATGGTTCCATCCGGAACGGCTCGCCAGCAAGAGTGAGGCGATCACTATTGCCGAACCGACGCCGACGCCGTTCGGTGTTCAAGGCTCGTGGGCCTTCGACAAGCCCGTTGCGACTGCAACACCTTTTCCGACAGCGAAGCCGAAACCAACTGCGGCAGCTACTCCAGGCAAGCTCGATCCAAACACGGCCACGGTTTCAGAACTGATGGCGGTTCCACACATCGGTGAAGCTATTGCGCATAGCATCGTTGAAGCGCGGCCGTTCAAAAGCGCAGACGAGCTTCGGAAGGTGAAAGGAATCGGCTCGGGTAAGAGGTACGAGCAGGTTCGGCCGTACTTTAATTAGCTGCCGAGCGCGGCGCGCATCTGCGCGAAGCGGCTCTTCCCGGTGTCCATCGCGACGGGTGTGCTGAGGAGCTTCTGCAGGTTCACGCGCTCGACGAATTCCGGCGCGAGCTCTTTGATGAACGAGCTCGGCGCGCAGGATGAGGCGCTGCCGTATTTCATGCGATCACGGCAATGCGTAAGGGTGAGTGTGCGACGCGCGCGAGTGATTCCGACATAAAGGAGGCGGCGTTCTTCGTCGATTGAGCCTTCGCTTTTCGAGCGGTCGTGCGGAAGCAGGCCTTCCTCGAGGCCGATGAGATAGACGTGGCGGAACTCGAGCCCTTTCGCGGAGTGCATCGTGATGAGCGTGACGCCGCGCTTCTTCTCGATGTCGTCTTCCTTCTCTTCCTCGCGCTCCTGATCGAGCGTCACTTCATCGAGAAAGCCGAGCAGACCTTTGTTCGAACGCTTCGTGAAATCGCCGAGATCGCGAATGATGTCGCGGATGTTACCCGCGCGCGCGTCCGCTTCTTCGCCGGATTTGCAGGTTCGGCGCAGCTCTTCGTCGTAACCAACTTCGACGACGAGCTGGCTAACGAGTGATGCAGGATCGCTCAGCGGCTGCGTTATCTTTGTCTCATATCCGCCGATCAATTCGACGAATGCCTTGATGCTCGTTGCCGTCCGGGTGCTCGCTAATTCGAGGAACTCTTTCGATTGAAGCGCGGCCCACAAGCTTGTCTTTCTTTGCACGCTCTCGTGCAAGGCGCGCTCGACAGTACTTGCGCTGATCCCGCGCGCCGGCGTGTTGATGATGCGGAGCAGGCTTGCGTCGTCGTCGGGATTCACGAGCACGCTCATGTAGGCGAGGACGTCCTTCACTTCGCGGCGATCGAAGAAGCTCTTGCCACCAACGATGCGATACGGGATCTGCAGGCGGCGCAGGTTTTCCTCGAGGACCCGCGACTGCGCGTTCATGCGGAAGAGGACGGCGAAGCTTTCCCACGCGTCACCGCCATCGAGATGACGGCGCTGAATTTCCTCCACGACAAACTGAGCCTCCGCTTTGTCGTGCGGCGCCTCGATGATGCGCACCTTCTCGCCATCGCCGCTCGCGCTCCACAGGCGTTTCGGACGGCGACGCGGGTTGTTCTTAATCAGCGAATTCGCGGCACCGAGAATTGAATTCGTGCTGCGGTAGTTTTGCTCAAGCCGGACGACTTTGGGATTTGGGAAGTGTGCTTCGAATTCAAGGATGTTGGACACTTCCGCGCCGCGCCAGGCGTAGATCGATTGGTCATCATCACCAACCACCGCGACGTTCCGATTCGCATCGGCGAGTAACGTGACGAGCTCGAGCTGGAGTTTGTTCGTGTCCTGGAACTCATCGACCATGATGTAGCGGAACTTCTCCCGCCATCTCTTGCGGACTTCGGGATGTTCGTTCAGGAGCTTGACGGTGAGGAGCAGGAGGTCGTCGAAATCGACGGCGTTCGCAGTTTTCAGCTCGTTTGTGTAACGCGCGAAAACGGCGCCGACCAATGTCTGCTCGTCAGTCGGCGGCGCCCAGCCGTTGTTCTTCGCTTTGCTGATCGACGCCTTCGCGACATTGGGGTCGAGCTTCTCGTCACGCGCGGCGGTCCGCGTGATGATCTTCTTGATCAAGCCAAGCTGATCGCCTTCGTCGTAGATGCTGAAGTTGTTCTTGTAACCGAGATGATTAATCCCGTTGCGCAGGATGCGCAGGCAGAGCGCGTGAAAGGTCGATATCGTCACCTTCTTCGCGGCATCCGGCGCGACCATGCGCGCAAGACGTTCACGCATCTCGGTCGCCGCTTTGTTCGTGAACGTGACCGCGAGAACGTGCGACGCATCAACGCCGCGTTCGATCATGTAGGCGACACGCATCGTGATCACGCGCGTCTTGCCCGTGCCGGCGCCGGCCAGAATCAGCAGCGGGCCTTCCGTGCTCGTGACGGCGCTGCGTTGAGCGTCGTTGAGATCGGAGAGACGAAGGCGCGACATCGAGCCGCGTAATCTGTCCCGAAAAATTCCGTGCGCTACGACGATTGCGCGTTTTCGCCGCGCAAACTGCGGACTTCCTCTTCGAGCGCGTTGATCCGGCGCCGGTCCGCCTCGATTGCTTCAATCAGCCCATTGAACGCTGCGTGAAGATTGTGATCACGCTGATCGGTAAACGACATCGCCAGCTCGGCAGTAGCATGACGCACAAACGCGAGATCGCCTTCTTCAGGAAGCATGAGCATCTTTGTAGCGCAAAGTCGCGTGTGGACAAGGGTTCATTCGTGCGCAACACGCGAGCACATGCGGGGTTGCATAGAAGGCGTATACTCACCCCTATGAAGACACTGATCATTTCCCTCACGGCGTTGATGGCGGTTTGCTTTGTCACTGGTTGCACAAGCACGGCCACCACAGCGCAGAACGATTCGACCCGGCCGATCTACACGACCGAGAAGAAGGTCTACAGCAAAGAATATCTGGACAAGACCGGACGGCAGACTCCCGCGGAAGCATTAGCGGAGGCAGATCCCTCGATCACCGTCACGCATCGATAAACTGCTTCGGCGATAACGAAGAACGCGCGCCGGCATGGCTCGGCGCGCGA
>JBJMWV010000233.1:0-6944 GCA_045809985.1 Chthoniobacterales bacterium
AAGCATGCGCGATTGGCCGACCGCGAAGTCGCAGATGTCGATCATCTCCTGCACCTCGCCTTCGCCTTCCGCGATGATCTTGCCCATCTCCATCGTGACGAGCTTGCCGAGGTCCGACTTCGCTTCGCGCAATGCGTTGCCGAGCTGACGCACGGTCTCGCCACGCACCGGCGCCGGTGTCACGCGCCATTTCGCGAACGCTTCCTGCGCGCGACTAATGACACGTTCGTAGTCTTCATCCGACGCCGTGCGCACCCGCGCGAGCAAGCTGCCGTCGATCGGCGAATGCTTCTCGATGACTTCGCCGCCGCCGCGCCATTCACCGTCGAACGCGCCGGCGTTCTCGTCGATGATTCCGAGATTCTCGAGAACAGCGCGCATCGCTAGCTGCAAAGACGCTTACATTCTTCGTGCAAAATCCCCATCGCTTCGTCGACAACTTCCGCCGTGATATCGAGCGCGGGACGAAAACGGATCGCGCGCTCGCCTGATTTCAAAACGAGTAGCCCGCGGTCGTAGAGTTCTTTCCCGACCTGATCGCGCAGTTCCGGAGTCGGCAGGTCGAACGCGATGAACAAGCCGCGTCCGCGGACCGCGGTGATCGTCGGGCAATGCGTCGCCAGTTCGCGCAGACCATTGACGATCCGCTCGCCCATCAGGCGCGCGTTCTCCGCAAGGTTCTCCTGCTCGATGATGCGGAGGAAATGCTTCGAGCGAACCATGTCGGTGAAGTTCCCGCCCCAGGTTGAGTTCAAACGGCTGGGCATGCGGAAGGCGTTGTCTTTCACTTCATCGAGGCGCGGCCCGGCCATCACGCCGCAGACCTGCACCTTTTTGCCGAACGCCATCAGGTCCGGCTGCACGTCGAAATGCTGCGCGCACCACATTTTGCCCGTCGTGCCGAGACCAGTCTGCACTTCGTCGAAGATGAGCAGCATCTCGTTCTCGTCGCAGATCTCGCTCAGCTTCTTCAGCCATTCGCCGCGGAAATGTTTGTCGCCACCCTCGCCCTGGATGGGTTCGAGAATGATCGCTGCGATATCGACTCCGCGTTCCGCGATGAACTTGCGGATCTCAGCTTCCGATTTCGTCTCGCGCTCGATGACATCCTTCTCGCGCTCCGCTTCGCCTAACGAGTAATCGATCGACGGCGTCGAAACACGCGGCCAATTGAACTTCGCGAACAGATCCGTCTTCTTCGGATCTGTATTCGTCAGGCTCATGGTGTAACCGCTGCGCCCGTGAAATGCGGAGCGGAAATGCAGGATCTCCGTCCCACGCTCACCGCGACCTGCGGCCATGTTCTTGCGCACCTTCCAATCCATCGCCGCCTTGAGGCAATTCTCGATGGCGAGCGCGCCGCCTTCGATGAAGAGATAGCGATTGAGCGGCGGATAACCGGCAACGCGCGTGAGCGTCTCCACGAACTCCGCGTACTGCTCCGAGTAAACGTCGGAGTTCGCGATCTTCGTTTTCGCCGCGCAGAGCAATTCCTCCTGCACTGCGGGTTGGTTGAAGTAAGGATGATTGAACCCGACCGGTACGGACCCGAAGAAGCCGTAGAAGTCGATCAGTTGCTTCCCATGGGCCGCATCAAAAATGTAAGAACCGCGACTTTTCTCGAGATCGAAAACGATCCGGAACCCATCCATCAGGATGTGCTCTTCGAGCGATTTCAGCGCGTCCGCGGCGGAGCGATTCTTCTTGTTAGGCGAGGGTTTGCTCGAGGCAGACGGGCTCCGCTGGGAAGTGCGGGCCGACTCCGTGAGCACGGGCGGCATACTCATCCGCTGATCGTAGGTTAGCCGCTCTAGTTGGTCAACCGGAGCGGCTTGTTACGACGCGCTAAACGATGCCGCTGCGCAGGCTCGCGTGCTTTCCTTCCATCAACTCCTGCGTCAGTTCGTAGGCGCGTTTGTCGGCGTTTTCAGCGACGCCGGCGAAGTGATGATCGATGCGCATTTTGGCGGAGCGGCAGAAGTAATCGGCCACGGACAAGATGTCGTTAGGCTGTTCGCCGGTGTCGATCTTGTGCTGCGCGAACGAGCAGGTCGCGCTCATCGCAAAAAGCTCGGTCGCGACGCCGCAGAAGCGTGAGAGCAACAACTGTTCGCGCTCAAGTTTCGGGCCGAAACGCATCATCGCGTGGAAGAGTTGTCGCGCGAGTTTCTTGCTCGTCTTCGCTGCGTACTCGACGTGCGGTCGGAGATCGCGGTGCAACTTCGAGAGGTCGCCGGCGTTCGCCTTCGCATACTGACGCGGATACCAGCGCGAGTAGAACGAGCCGGAGCCGAGCATCGCTTTCATGCGTGTCGTCATCGGCAATTGCGTATTGAAGATCGCGCCGCCGACTTTCAGGTGCGGATCGAGCGCTTCGCGCGCGATGAACAAGCGCATGATTTCGCTCGAGCCTTCGAAGATCATGTTGATGCGGCAATCGCGCATGAAGCGTTCGACGGGAATAGGCGGTTCGCCGCGGCCTTCGAGTGACTGCGCGGTTTCGTAACCGCGGCCGCCGCGGACCTGCATCGCTTCATCGGCGATGCGCCAAGTCGCTTCCGTCGCCCACATTTTGCACATCGCGGTTTCGATGCGCAGATCGCCGGCTTTGCGGTCGACCAATGCACTCGTTAGGAAGGTCATTGCTTCCATCGCAAAAACATTGCCAGCCATCTCCGCGACCTTGCCCGCGATCGCGTAATGCTTGCCGATCGGGACGCCCCATTGCACGCGCTCGCTCGCCCACTTGCGGCAGATCTCGAGGAGGCGTTTCGATAATCCGACACATGCGGCAGGAATCGTCAGGCGACCGGTGTTGAGAGTTGTTAGGGCAACCTTCAACCCCTGTCCTTCTTTCGCGATCAGATTCTCTTTCGGCACGCGCACGTTCGTGAATTTCACGATGCCGTTGTAGAGCGCGCGCAAGCCCATGAAGTGGCAGCGATACGCGATCTCCAGCCCGGGCGAATCGACGTCGACGATGAACGCGCTAATTTGTTTGCGCTCTTTGCCGTTCACCATCTTCGGCGCGGTGCGCGCCATCACGACGAGTACGCCGGCCTTGATCAAGTTCGTGCACCAGAGCTTCTCGCCATTGAGGATGTACTCGGAGCCGTCCTCGCTCAGATCCGCCTTCAGACTCATGTTCGCCGGATCGGATCCGGCGTTCCATTCCGTGAGGGCGAACGCGGAGATCTCTTTGCGCGCGACGCGTGGGAGATACTTCTCCTTCTGCTGCTCGGTGCCGAAGATGAGCAACGGCTGCGGCACACCAATCGATTGGTGCGCGGAGACGAGCGCGGTCAGGTTTGCATCCCAACTGCCTAACAACATCGCAGCGCGGCCGTAGTTCACCTGCGACAAACCGAGGCCGCCGTACTGCGTCGGGATCTTTACGCCAAAGGCCCCCATCGCGAAGAGATCGTCGATGTTCTTCTGCGGGATTTCGCCGGTCCGATCGATCTCGTCGCCATCGACGTTCGCCTCCAGATACTCGCGCAGCTCTTTCAGGAACGGCTCGCCTTTCGCGCGATCTTCTTCGCTCTGCGCCGGATACGGAAAGATTCGGTCGAAGTTGAATTTCCCGATAAAGAGATTGCTCGCGAACGAGCCACGCTCATCGAGCGGATCGCGCGAGGCTTCAGCGAGTTCCAGCGCTTCACGCTGACCCTTCGACATCTTGGAAGTGTCAATGACCGGAGCCGGCGCTTCTTTCACCGTCTCCTTCACTCCCGTTTCGGCTTTTACTTGTTCAGGCGGCGCGTCGAGCGGTGTCTTCATAGAATTTGGTTCCCTTTTGCGCGTGCGCGCGCAGCAAATTGCAGGGGGCAAACTTCTCGCCCGCGCTCTTCGTCAACGCATCCATCTCGTCGACGAGCTTCTTGATTCCAAAGTAATCCGCAAAGCGTAGCGGTCCGCCGCGGAAAGGCGCAAAGCCAGTGCCCATCATCATTCCAAAGTCCGCGTCTTCAGGTGTTGCGACGACTTTCTCTTCGAGGCAGCGCGCAGCTTCGTTCACCATCAGGAAGACGAGACGATTCGTGATCTCTTCTGCAGTCTTCGGCAGGTTCGGTTTCAAGTCGGGACCTTCGACATCGCCGTGCAGCTTCCCGCGCCAGGCAACAACTGACTCGTTAGGCGTCTGCGACTTGCCTTCATACTTATAGAAGCCGCTGCCCGTTTTGCGTCCGAGCATTTTGCCGTCACGCAGCCAAAGCAAAACCGCCGCAGCGTGATTACGACGGCCGTATGCCTTCTCGAGCGTGTCCGCGATGTCGACGGTGATGTCGACACCGATCTCGTCGACCAAACGCAGCGGACCCATCGGCATTCCCCACGCGACGAGCGCGTCGTCGATCTGCTTCGCGTCGCCGCCAAGCTCGAACATTTCCGCGGCATCGAGCAGGTAAGGAAACAGCACGCGGTTCACGAGGAATCCGGGACTGTCCTGCACCACAACCGGCAGCTTTGCGATCTGGCGCGTGAAGGCGAGCGCGCGCTCCGTCGTCTCGCTCGCCGTCTCTTTGCCGACCACAACTTCGACCAGCTTCATGCGGCTGACCGGGTTGAAGAAGTGCAATCCAATCACGTGCTCGGGCGAGTTTGTCGTCGCGGCAAGCTCGCTGATCGGAAGCGCCGAAGTGTTCGTGGCGAGGATCGCGTTTGGACCAACTTGCTCGCCGAGCTTCGCGAAGATCTGCTTCTTGATTTCGAGCCTTTCGGAAGCCGCTTCGACGACAATCTGCACGTCGCGCAAAGCATCCTGGTTCGTGGATGCGACGATCCGTGCACGACCTTCCTTCGCTTTCGCATCGCTAATCAAGCCACGCTTCACCGCGTCGCCGTAAGTCTTGTCGATGTTCGACAATCCGCGATCGATCGCGGCCGACTCGACGTCGCGCAGAATCACACTCACACCGCGCGAGCTAAGCCACTGCGCGATGCCACTGCCCATCACTCCAGCGCCGATCACCGCGGCGTGCGCGACCTTCTCGACCTGCGCTTTTGACGACCCTTTCTTGAACTTGTCACCGAGGAAAAAATTGCGGATCAGGTTCTGCGTCGTCTCCGTTTCGCCGAGCTCGACAATGGCATCCACTTCCATGCCTAACGACTGGTCGATCGACCCCTGCAAGCCACGCATCATGATGTCGAGCGCGCGACGCGGCGCGTGGTTCGGCGAGTCATGCGGCATCTTCAGCTGCGTCTCGATGTGCGGCGGCGTGGAAGGCTGCGAGCGTTTACCTAACGAGAGCTTTTTTCGGGCGGCCTCGAGCAGTTGTTCGCGCGGAACAACTTCGTCGATCATTCCGATCTTCAGCGCTTCGTCCGCCGCGTAGAGCTTGCCTTTCAAAATCACTTCCGAGGCCGCTTCCAATCCGATCATGCGCGGCAAACGCGTCGCGCCACCCCACGCCGGCACGAGCCCCAACGTCGTTTCCGGCAAACCAATTCGCGTCGCAGGATCATTCGACGCGACGCGATAATCGCACGCCAACGTCACCTCGTAGCCGCCCCCGGCAGTAGCACCGTGAATCGCCGCAACACTCGGCACCTTCAGCGCAGCGAGACGGTTGAAAACCTTCTGGCCGTCCCCAATGAACGCGCGCAGTTCTCCGGCTTGCGCCTGCCGCAAAAGCGTCTGCAGATCCGCGCCCGCGACGAAGATCGACTTCTTCGCGCTCGTCACGATCACGCCCTTGATCGAGCTGTCCTTCTCGATCGCGTCGAGCTGCTCGCGCAACGCATTCATCGCCGCGGCGTCGAAGATGTTCGCGCCCGAATTTGGCCGATCGAAACTCAGGATGCAGATGCCGTCGTCCGCCATTTCGCGGCGGATCATCGGAGCGTTCTCGGTCATCGCGTCATTTTGGCGAGATTCGGACAGATTCCAAGTGCGAGGCCGAAACGCGAGTGATAGATGTGCGATGCCGCCGCCGCGCGGCCCTTCCCGAAGCGCATGGTCGGCCGACTTCTCCAACCGGAAATTCAGAACCTGATCGACGCGCGGAATTTCACCGCGTTGCGCGAACTGTTTTCGGATTGGCCACCGGCGGATGTCGCGGAAGTGATCGTCGAC
The DNA here is from genome assembly GCA_045809985.1 of Chthoniobacterales bacterium. Classification (GTDB taxonomy): domain Bacteria; phylum Verrucomicrobiota; class Verrucomicrobiia; order Chthoniobacterales; family UBA10450; genus JACCTI01. The sequence continues at coordinate 6,080 of JBJMWV010000233.1, forward strand.
ATGCCGGAGAACGAGCAGGTCATCATTTTCCGAATCCTGCCGCACGAGCTCGCGGCCGACGTCTTCGAGTATCTCGACCCCGATGCGCAACAGCAATTGCTCAAGGCGATGGCGCACGAGCAGGTGGTCGGGATTCTGAACGAGATGGCGCCGGACGACCGCACGGCGCTCCTCGAGGAAATGCCGAGCGCAGTGGCGCGGCAATTAATCCAGACCTTGTCGCCGGAGGAACGCCGGATCGCGACGAAGTTGCTCGGTTATCCGGAGGACAGCGTTGGCCGTTTGATGACCCCGGACTTCGTCGCGGTGCACGACGATTGGACTGTGCGGGAAGTGCTCGATTATGTGCGCTCACACGGCCAGGACTCCGAAACGCTCAACGTCATCTACGTCGTCGATGAGCGCGGCAAACTGATCGATGACGTCCGCATCCGCGAGTTCCTGCTCAAGCCGCTCGACGCGAAAGTCTCCGAAATCCGCGATGAGAATTTCGTCGCGCTGAACGTGAACGATTCGCAGGAAGACGCGCTCAACATCTTCCGCAAATACGACCGCACGGCGCTGCCGGTGATCGACTCAACCGGTGTGCTTGTAGGCATTGTCACGACCGATGACATGCTCGACGTCGCGGAAGAAGAAGCGACCGAAGACATCCAGAAATTTGGCGGCATGGAAGCGCTCGAAGAGCCGTACATGCGCATTCCGCTCTGGCGGATGGTGAAGAAGCGCGCCGGCTGGCTGGTCGTTCTGTTCCTCGGCGAAATGCTCACAGCGACCGCGATGGCCCGTTATCAGGACGAGCTCGCGAAGGCGCTCGTTCTCGCATTGTTCCTCCCGCTCATCATCTCGAGCGGCGGCAACTCCG
>JBJMWV010000234.1:0-2542 GCA_045809985.1 Chthoniobacterales bacterium
GAGCGCTTCGGTCCATCCTTTGATCACGCGATTCACCGGGAATGTCGCGGGTTCGTTGCGCTTATAGGAGCTGTCGAACTCCTTACCGTCGATTGTCGTCCCGCGGTAGTTCGTCACAACGGTGTCGGTCTCCTTCGGGCTGGCGCCGCTGCCTTCCTTCAGGACCTTGTATTGCAGGCCACTTGCGGTCGTCTTTACGCCTTCCTTCGTCTTGTTTTCCTCGAGGAACTTCTGGCCTTTCTCGAGATTCGCGCCCGCGGATTCCTTGTTACGCTGCGCCGCTTTTTCCATCATCGTCTTCGAATAGGCGGTCATCGTTGCCTTGATCTCCTCTTCGCTCATGGCCGGCTTTGCGCCGCTCAGCCCATCCTTGAGCCCGCGCATCAGGACATCGGTATCGATGTCCATGTATTGCTTCTTGAAGGTGCTTCCGATATCCAAACCGATGCTGTAACTAACCTTCTCTTTGTCGTCCTTAAGCGGGGCGCTTTGCTGCGCGAACGCAGGCGCGGCGAGAAGGATTCCGGCGAGGACAATGCGAATGTGTTTCATGAGATTTAGCGAAGGACGGACGGTGCCTGAAGTGTTCAGGAGCGCGTGCATGCTAGCGGCGAAACCACGACCGTCAAGATGTGTGGCGGCCGTGGTGATGCTCGCGATCCTGATCTCGGCGACAGTCGCGCACGCGATCGATCTTTCCCGCGCTGACGCAATGCGCATCGGTCGCAAAGTTTGGCAGAACGAATGCGGCGGCACGGTATCGGGTCTCACTTCGTGGAATTCCGGCGAGAACTTCGCCTCGCTCGGCATCGGTCACTTCATCTGGTATCCGAAAGGTGTTCACGGGCCGTTCGAAGAAAGCTTCCCGGATCTTGTGCGCTTCGCTACCGAGCGAAACGCGAAGCTCCCGCAGGTCGTGATCGCAAACCGCGACACCGGCTGCCCGTGGCCGACGCGTGCCGTTTTTGTGACCGCAAATGACACACCGCAGATGAATGAGCTCCGCCGCTTTCTCGCGGACACGATCGACCTGCAAGCCGAGTTCCTCGTCCGTCGCCTGCAGCAGGCGCTTCCGAAGATGCTCGCGGAAACGCCGGCGGCGGACCGCGCGAACGTGCAGCGGCAGTTCGATCGCGTCGCAAGCAGCGCACCGGGATGCTACGCCCTGGTCGATTACGTGAACTTCAAGGGCGAAGGCGTGCTGGACACGGAGCGTTATAACGGCAAAGGATGGGGCCTGTTACAAGTGCTTCAAGGAATGACTGGAACTGACAATGGCCCTGCCGCCGCTCGCGAATTCGCCGGGTCGGCTCGCGCCGTGCTTACTCTGCGCGTAAAGAATTCGCCGCCAGAGCGAAACGAATCGCGCTGGCTCTCCGGATGGTTGCAGCGCGTCGACACTTACACACATTGAAGCCCGTGATTCGCACCGCCCTGCGCCTTTCGTTAGGCGCTGCCCTGATCTTCCTTGCCGCTGACGCCACGCAGGCGCAGATCGCGCGAGGCACCCCACGCCCTCCGCAGCCGCGCGGCGTCGCGCCGAAGACGATGCCAACCCGTTCGCAAGCGCCCGCTCCAATGGTCGGGCAGCCGATGCGCAAGCCGAATGAGCTGATCAACCGCCAGGCGCCGATCACGGTGAACCGCGGGATCTACGACAGCCTCACTCCGGATTCGGCACGCGTGGTTGTCTCGCTTACGAAGCAACGCGCTTACTTGCTGAACGGCGATCAGATCGCCATCGATTCGCCGATTTCGTCCGGTAAGCGGGCAGGCATGACGCCCAGCGGGAAGTTTTCAGTCCTCGAAAAGGACAAAGATCATCGCTCCAGTCTCTACGGCGACTTCAAGGATCATGCGGGACGGACCGTGCGTAGCGGCGTTAGTTTGCACATCGATTCGGCACCGAGTGGCACTGTGTTCGTGGGCGCACCGATGACGTGGTTCATGCGCCTTACAGGCGACGGCGTCGGGATGCACGTCGGCATCTTGCCGGGTTATCCTGCGTCGCACGGCTGCATCCGCATGCCGTCGCAAGGCGCCGAGATGTTTTACGCGAAGGTGAAAGTCGGCACACCCGTGTCGGTGTCGGCCGACTAGGCTTCGGCCGATTGCGGCTGCTCCGCCACGAGCCGCTCGCGCAACAACTCGAGCGCGGTTTCCGTCACCAACTGCTTGAAACTCTGGCGGTCTGTGAGAAAGCGGCGCCGCTGCACGACTGTTTTACCGCCAGCCGACGCAAGCGCGATAAAGACAGTGCCGAGGGGCTTTTCGTCCGTGCCGCCGTCCGGACCGGCAATGCCAGTGGTGGCGAGCGCGTAATCGACGCGCACTTTCGAGAGTGCGCCTTCGGCCATTTGCGCTGCGACCACTTCGCTGACTGCACCGTACTTCTCGATGTCGCTCAACCACACGCCAAGCGCGGAGGATTTCGCCGAATTCGCGTAGGTCACGTAGCCTGCGAGGAAGACAGACGAAGCTCCGGGAACATTCGTTAGGCGATTCGCCAATGCGCCGCCGGTGCAGGATTCAGCAATGGCGA
>JBJMWV010000235.1:0-7677 GCA_045809985.1 Chthoniobacterales bacterium
TTCCGTGATCATACCGACCGCAGCCGTCGGGATTTGCGCTTCACGACGAATGTGTTTCGAAAACGGCACCTGATAGCCCGGACCGGTCTTGATCTTCGCGTTCGGCACCGCGCCGCCCGATGAGCAGTCGAACATGTCGACGCCGAGCGGTTTCAACTGCTTCGCGAGCTCGACTGATTGCTCAACATCCCAGCCGCCTTCGACCCAATCGCTCGCCGAAATGCGGACGAGCAGGGGATAACGCTCTGGCCAAACGCGCCGCACCAATTCCACAACTTCGCGCGCGACACGCGTGCGATTTTCAAATGAGCCGCCGTATTCGTCGGTGCGCTTGTTCGAGAGAGGCGAAAGAAACTCATGGATCAGGTAACCATGAGCAGCATGGATCTCGATGATCTTCGCGCCTGCGGTGAGTGCGCGCTGCGCCGTCTCCGCGAACGCCCGGACAACGCGCTCGATACCAGTGCGATCAATTTCCTGCGGAACAATGTCGCCGGGTTCGAAGGCTTCTGCGGTCGGGGCAAAAATCGGCCGCCAGCCGCCATCAGCTTCGCTCACTGGATTCCCGCCGAGCCATGGCGCGGAGGTGCTCCCTTTGCGCCCCGCGTGCGCGAGCTGCATCGCCGGCACCGCGCCTTGCGCTTCAATGAAACGAAAGATGCGCGCGAGCATCTCGATCTGCTCATCTTTCCAAAGCCCGAGATCCTGCGGACTGATGCGACCTTCCGGCACGACCGCGGTCGCCTCGGTCATGACCAGCGCGGCGCCGCCGACCGCACGCGCGCCGAGATGCACGAGATGCCAATCATTCGCGAAGCCGTCCTCGCTCGAATACTGACACATCGGCGAGACACCGATGCGATTCCGCAACTGCACATCGCGGAGCTGGAGAGGCGAGAAGAGGTTGGCTTGCATCAGCGACTATACGCTTTTCACAGGAGCGTGAGTTGCGCCGCGTTCGTTTCGTCGCTCGTGGCAAAACGTACACCCACGCCGAGCAAGCGGACCGGCTTCCCGGTCCGCGACCAGCCTTCTTCGAGCAACCCGCGGAACTCATCAAGGATCGGCTCACGACCCGCGCGTTCGACCGTCGTGCGCGTGAAGTCGCTGAACTTCAGCTTCACGAAAATCTTCGTGATCTCGCGATCCACTTCCTTCGCTTTCACATCGGTGATCATCTCTTCGAACAACTCCGGCAATCGCTCCGCGCATTCCTCGAGCGTGTTGAGGTTGCTCGAGAACGTCTCTTCGGTGCTGAGCGATTTGCGCTCGCGATCTGGTTCAACGGCGCGGTGATCGATCCCGCGGCATTGCTCGTAGAGCTCGAGTCCGAATCGGCCGAAGTGTTCGGCTAACTCCGCCCGTGAGAAACGTTGCAGATCCGCGCAGATCTTCACGCCTAACGAATCCAACTTCTGCTCCGTGACCGCGCCGATGCCCCACAATTTCCGCACCGGCAACGCAGCGATGAATTCCGGCACTTCATCCACCTGCACTTCGCATTGGCCGTTCGGTTTGTTCATGTCGCTGGCGATCTTCGCGATCAACTTGTTAGGCGCAATGCCGGCCGACGCAGTCAGTTTCGTCTTTCGAAAGATCAAATCGCGGATGACCTGCGCCAGCGGGCCAGGCGCGCCGTTATGAGCGCTCACATCGAGATAAGCCTCATCGAGCGAGAGCGGCTCCACCAGTGGCGTGAAGCGCCGCAGGATGCCGCGGATCGCTTCCGAGTCGCGACGGTAAACATCGAAACGCGTCGGCAGCAGAATCAGATTCGGGCAGCGCTGCAGCGCCATGAATGTCGGCATCGCGGAGCGCACGCCAAACTTCCGCGCCTCGTAATTGCACGTCGTCAGCACGCCACGCTGACTGCGTCCGCCGACGCCGACCGGCTTACCCGCAAGCTCCGGCCGGTCGCGCACTTCGATCGCGGCATAGAAGCAATCCATGTCCAGATGGATGATCGCGCGCGGCTTCGACTCGGCTTCCACGCGCGTAATTTGCCGCAGCCGTGCATCGAAAGCATCTCCATGATACGTATGGCTCTCGAATGAGCTCATTCCTCGCGCCGAACATCAACAACGCCGGTCGCTCCGCGCGCGCCGCGATCGCACTCGCGCTGCTGGTCGGCGCCTGGGCGCTGCGCAATGACGTGCGCTGGCTTGCGATCGCGTTGCTCATCGTCGCGATCTTCACCGCATTCGAAGCGACGCGCGGCTGGTGCGCATTGCGCGCGTGCGGAATGAAGACCCGATTATAGTCGCGCATGCAATGCGACGTGCTCGTGGTCGGCGGCGGTCCCGCGGGATTGCGCGCCGCGGAAGTGGCGAGCGCGAGCGGTGCGACGGTTGTCCTGTGCGATGCGCAACCGTCCGTCGGCAGAAAGTTTCTCGTCGCCGGCCGCGGCGGATTGAATCTGACGCACGGCGAAGCGCAGGAGAATTTTCCGCTTCGTTACGGCGATGAACAGGAGCGCTGGCGCGATTTGCTGAGCGATTTCACTCCGGATGATCTGCGGCGTTGGGCGGCAGAGATTGGAACGGAGACTTACGTCGGCACGAGCGGGCGCGTCTTTCCTCGCGGACAAAAAGCGGCCGGTCTACTGCGCGCGTGGGTCCACCGCCTGCGCGCGAGCCGTGTGCAATCCAAGATGTACGCGCGGCTGAAGGCGCTCACGCGCGACGGCGATCACTGGAGCGTGGAGCTCACGGGACACGATACGCTGACGATTGCCGCGGACGCCGTTGTCCTGGCGCTCGGGGGCGCATCGTGGCCGGATACAGGATCCGACGGAAGCTGGCCGGCGCTTCTGCAGGCGCACGGAATCGAAATCGCGCCATGGCAACCGGCGAACTGTGGATGGGAAGTTGATTGGCCTAACGAGTTCTTGCAACGCGCGGAAGGATTGCCGCTCAAGAACCTGACGGTGAGCGCTGGCGGCGAGAGCATCTCCGGCGAATTGCTCATCACCCGTTACGGAATCGAGGGCGGCGCGATTTATCGGCTGACACCAATTCTTCGCGCGATGCAGCAGCCCGCAGTTCGCATTGACCTGAAGCCGCAGCTTTCCGCTGAAGCGCTGCTCGCGCGGCTCACGGATGCGAACGTGCCGTTCTCGAAAGCGCTGAAACTCAGCCCGGCGGCGACGGCACTGCTCGAGTCCTTCTACACCGATGACGTCGCCGATTCCAAACGACTCGTTAGGCGAATCAAGGACTTCGAACTGCCGCTGCGCAAACCGCGCCCGATCGAGGAGGCGATTTCATCTGCCGGCGGAGTGCGCTGGCGCGAGCTGGATCGAATGCTGATGCTGCGCAAAATGCCAGGTGTCTTCGTCGCGGGCGAAATGATCGACTGGGAAGCGCCAACCGGCGGATATCTTCTGCAGGGCTGTTTTGCAACCGGGACTCGCGCCGGGCGAGGAGCAGCTGCACTGGTTAGGCAGGTTTGATGAGCACTCGCATTCTTATGGTACGTCACGGCGCCACGATCTTGAGCGCGGAAGATCGGTTTGCGGGCGAGACGGACGTTGCGCTCTCCGAGGTCGGCCGTGAACAGGCGCGCCTGCTCGCCACGCGCCTAACGAACACGAATGTTGCCGCGATTTATGCTTCGCCCCTTGGGCGCACGGTCGAGACGGCGCGAATTCTGGCCGAGCCGCACAAGCTCGAAGTGCAAAGGCGCGACGGCTTGCGCGAAATTTCGCACGGCCATTGGGAGCAGATGACGCGGCGCGAAGTCGAAGAGCGATTTCCTCAAGAATCTGCGGACTGGGAACGCGATCCTTACACGTTCGCGCCGAAAGGCGGAGAGAGCGGATTGGCAGTGACGGCGCGCGCGCTGCCGGTGCTGATCGAATTGGTTCGGGAGAATCAAGGCGCGTGCGTCCTCGTGGTTTCGCACAAAGCGACGCTCCGCCTGTTGCTCAGTTCGCTGCTCGGATTCGATCCGCGTCGTTACCGGGACAACCTCGACCTCGATCCGGCGTCGCTCACCGTTGTCGACTTCAAGGGTCCGTCACAAGCGCGGCTCGCCCTGTTCAACGACACCTCGCATTACGCCGCGCTGCCGAGCGTGCCGACCGCGCAACTCTCGAAGACGTGGAACGCGAACACCTGAGCGCGCACGATTCAGTTTCGATGAGCGACGAGAACAAGGACAAGCATCCAAAGAAGAAGGTGACCGCCGCGACGACGGACGCGCCGCAGGAAGAATTCATCAGTCCAGCGAACGTGCCGACCAAAACCGAAAATTCCGAGCCGCCCGATCCACAGCGGCCGGTCGAAAAGTCTGGTCGTATTTCGGCTAACGAGTAGTAGCAGGCGAGGGGATCTGGAAGGATTCGATCTTCTGCTTAATCTCGTGGACGAAATTTGCCGCGCCGGCGCCGTTCACAATCCGATGGTCGAAGGTGAGCGAGAGTGTGATCACTTCGACCGGCGCGCCTTTGCTGCCGTCGGCGAGCATTTCGTAATGCGCGGAGCCGATGAACAATGTGCCGACTGATGGTGGCACGACGACTGGCGTCGCCGCTTTGACTCCGAATGCGCCGAGGCTGCTGATAACGATCGGCGCGTTCACCGCATCGACACGGCCGCCGCGCGTCTCTTCGACGGTTTCGTTGTAGCGCTGCACGAAGTCTGGCCAGTCGCGCTGATTCGCGTGCGTGATGACCGCAGTGGCGAGGCGATCTTCCTCGAGCGAGACGGCGACGCCGAGATCGAACTCGTTGTGTTCTTCGATGGTGTCGTCCTCGAGCATAATACGGCGGAATGGCGCGTGTTTTTCCATCGCGCGAACGACGGCCCACGCGAGCATCACCGAAGGAGTCGCGGCGCTCTTCGCGTCTTCTCTTTTCGCAAGATCGCGCGCTTTGCGGATAGCATCCCAACGCGCGTCGATCTGCAGATTCGCCGGAACCACGCGACCAAGTCGACGAGTGATTGTCGGAGAAAGCGCGGGCTCAATGCCGACTGGTTTGCGGGCAGCTGCTATCGGACGCTGCGGCGCGGGCGTGGCCGAAGAGCCATTGGTCGAGGTCTCCGCTTTCGCTTCGAATTGATCGTCCCAAGATGCTTCGCCGAGGTTAATCGTGCCGAGATCCTGGCCAATCTCGACTGTCGCGCCGATTTCAGTTTTCCAGTCGCCCATCGTGCCCGCGAATGACGACTCCACGGGATAAACGGCCTTGTCGGTCTCAAGTTCACACAGCGGATCGTCGAGCTCGATCGTGTCGCCGGGATTCTTCAGCAGCGCGACGACTTTCGCGTTACGAATTCCTTCGCCCATGATCGGCACCGTGATTGGCTGAGAACGCTGCGTGGCCTGTGCAGATTTTTCTTGAGCGACTTCGGCTTTCCCGACCGCGCGCTTTTCGACAGGTGCGAACCGTGGCGTGCTCACGATGCGGTCGCCGCTGTACGACATTGAACGCTGCACCGCTGAGACGATGCGCTCGATGTCGGGAAGCGCGGCGTACTCGTAGATCGGGTTGTAGCCGATCATGACGTTGCCTTTGCTGACCAGGACCGGTGGACTAACGAGTTCACTCCAGATCTCCGGCTGCGACGTGATGTGCGAGACGATCATCTGGCCGACGCTGCAGTTCTCGGTGTCTTCCTGCACGACAACGAGGCGTCCGGTGCGCCGAACGGATTCTTCGACCGCGGCTTTGTCCCACGGCACGATCGAGCGCAAGTCTAACAAGTCGATGCTCACTTCTCCGCCGATCTGCTCGAGCGCTTCGAGCGATTTCTCCATCGTGTTGCCCCAGGCGACGAGAGTCACATCCGAGCCGGCGTGACGTTTGCGCGCGACGCCGAGCGGCACAGCGCGCACCGCTTCTTTCGATTCGTGCTCGGCCCAGAGGAGATGTTTCGGGATGAGGATGAACGTCGGATCTTCCGCGTGCATTGCCGTCCAGAGCAGACCGGCCGCATCTTCCGGCGTGCTCGGGATCGCGATGTTAATCCCGGGATAGTGCGCGAGTGGGGCTTCGTTCGCCTGGCTGTGCCACAAACTCCCGCCGGGCAGATACGCACCATATGGCGCGTAGATGACGAGCGGGCATTTCCAACTGCCGTAGGAACGCCAGCGGAGATTCGACAGGTTCGTCACGACTTGGTTCCAAGCCGGTCCGATGAAGTCGATGAACTGCAGTTCAAAGACGGGCCGCTTGCCGTAAGATGCAAGACCGCACGCGACGCCCATGATCGTCGACTCCGCGAGCGGCGAGTTGAAGACCTGCTCCGGGAATTCGGTCGAGAGTTTTTGCGTCAGGCGAAAGACGCCACCCTTCGGATCTTCAATGTCTTCGCCGAAGCAGATGCGATCCTTATTTCTCGTTAGGCCAAGATGCAGCGTCGTGTTGATCGTGTCGCCGATGCGGTATTTGCCCGCCGGAAGCACTTCATCATCGAGCTGCGGAAGCTCGCCTGTGACTTGGTCAAACAACTCATCGGCGCGCGGATCTTCGGCGCGTTCCGCATCGCTGAATTCCTTCCGAATGCGTTCTTTGACTTCTTTGTCGAGCTTCTCGTAATCGGCGGCGCTAATGATGCCGTCGCTGATCAGACGCTCGCTCCAGACGCGCAGCGGGTCGCGTTTCTCGCAGGCAGTCAGTTCTTCAGCCGTGCGGTAAAGCTTCTGGTCGTCCGTGCTGGTGTGGCTGGAGAGTCGTTCCATATCGATCCAGAAAAAACGCGGACCGCCGCCGTTGCGCATCGACTCGAATGCTTCCGCGCCGGCGTTGTAGACCGCCTGCACATCGGAGCCGTCCAGGACCTGCCAGTCATCAGCGTTGATCACATTCAGCGCGCGCGGATGAATCTTTTGCGTGGGACTGCTGATGCCGTATTTGTTGTCCTCAACAATGAAGAGCACCGGCAGCTGCCGCTCTTTCGCAAACGCGATCGCTTCGTAGAAATCACCCTGACGCGACGCCGCATCGCCGATCGTTGTGATGACGACGTTCGGTTTTTTGTCGAGCTGGATTCCCCACGCCAAACCGCAACCTGGAAGCAGTTGCGAACCGGTCGGAGTCGGCACGCTCCAGATGCCTTTCGACGCATAGCTATAGTGCGACGGCATCTGCCGGCCGTGACTTTGCCCGGCGCGCTTCGCAAAGTAATCGATTGCCAATTCGCGCGACGCTACACCGCGGCCGAGCACCAGCGCGCGATCGCGATAGTAGCCGGCGATGTAATCGCCATCGCGCAGCTGCATGCCGAGTGCGGCGAGTGCCTCGTGCCCCATGCCGCTGACGTGGAAGTGCCCTTTGCCTTGACGATTCAGGTTCTGTTCGCGCAGATCGCCATGGCGGCTCTCCAGAATCAGAGTGAGGAGTCGCAGCTTATCTTCTTTGCTGAGGGCGGGCATAAGGCAGCACCGACTCTCCACGCGCCCGCCGACTTCTCAACTTTTCCGCGCAAGGAAAGCGGTATACTGCACGCGATGATCACCGACACGAACCTCGTGAATCCATGGGGGATGTCGCACGGGCCGAACACACCGTTGTGGGTATCGGACAACGGCGCCGACGTGAGCACGCTGTATCAGGGCGCGACCTCGGGGACCCCCGTCAGCCCGGTGCCGCTCGTCGTCGCCATTCCGGGTGGCGCGCCCACCGGGCAGGTATTCAACGACACCAGCGGTTTCGCAGTGCCTGGCACGGGCCAA
>JBJMWV010000236.1:0-17041 GCA_045809985.1 Chthoniobacterales bacterium
ACAGAAATGCTCGAGCGGACCGGCGGCCGCACGCCGCATTACGCACCGCGCGATGACTCGAATTGGGAGAACTGCCAGGCGAATCAGCGTGATGGCGAAGAATATCTGCGCGTCGTGCTCGACGCTGCGCAGAGCGCACGACTCGTCGGCGAAGACTTGGGAACTGTTCCGCCCTACGTGCGGCCGAGCTTGCAATCGTTAGGCATTGCCGGCTTCAAGATTCCGCAGTGGGAAAGCACGCCAGACAATGGGCAGGTCGTCCGCGGCAGCGACTATCAACGTCTCTCCGTCACGACCTACGCGACGCACGATCACAAGCCCATCCGCGCGATGTGGGATGAGGCATTCGCGCCCGAAGAAACGGTGGAGCGCGAGCAGGCACGTGGCGATCTGCGCAAGATCTCGGAGTTCGCGGGCGTCCACTCGTTAGGCAAGAACGCGGACTTCGATCGCGATTTCTACGCGCCGATCACGCGCGCCCTCTTCGCGAGCAACGCCTGGATGGCAATCGTCATGATCACTGATCTGCTCGCGCGGAAAGATCGATTCAATGTGCCCGGGACGGCGAAGAGCTCCAACTGGAGTCGCCGGCTGCAAATGACCGTCTCGCGCCTGCGCGCCAGCCGCACGGTGAAGCACCGCATGCGCATTGTGCGCGACCTGATCCGCGAGACCGGCCGCGCCTAAGCCTAAAATCGTAGTTTCGCCGCGCGGCAACGTGGCTAAAGGAACAGCATGAACTCTCCGATCAAAGTCGCGATCACCGGCGCCGCCGGACAGATTGGTTACTCCCTCCTCTTTCGGGTGGCGTCTGGCGCACTCTTCGGGCCGGACCAGCCCGTGGCGCTGAGCTTGATCGAAATCCCGCCCGCGCTCGACGCACTCAAAGGCGTGGTGATGGAGCTCGATGATTGCGCGTTCCCGTTGCTTAAGGGCGTCACGCCAACGGCTGATCTGAACGAAGGATTCCGCGATGTGAACTGGGCGTTGCTCGTCGGCAGCGTGCCGCGTAAAGCCGGAATGGAGCGCGGCGATTTGTTAGGTATCAACGGCAAGATTTTCATCGGCCAGGGGCAGGCGATCGAGAAGAACGCCGCGTCCGATGTGCGCGTGCTCGTGGTCGGAAATCCGTGCAACACGAACTGTCTGATCGCGATGAACAATGCGAAGTCCATCCCACGCGATCGCTGGTTTGCCATGACGCGTCTCGACGAAAACCGCGCCAAAGCGCAGCTCGCGCAGAAAGCGAGCGTCGATGTGACGGAGGTCTCGAACATGACGATCTGGGGCAATCACTCCGCGACGCAGTATCCCGATTTCTACAACGCGAAGATCAAGGGCAAGTCTGCGGCCGACGTGATCGGTGACGAGAATTGGCTGAAACAGACTTTCATACCGGCGGTGCAACAGCGCGGCGCGGCGATCATTAAGGCGCGCGGTCTTTCATCCGCTGGGTCTGCGGCGAACGCCGCGATCAACACAGTGCAAAGCCTAACGAGTGATACTAAAGGCAACGACTGGCACAGCGTCGGCGTATGCTCGGATGGCAGCTACGGGGTCGCGGAAGGGCTGATCTCGTCGTTCCCGGTTCGGACGCGCGGCGATAAATGGGAGATCGTGCAAGGCGTCGACGTGAACGAATTCAGTCGTTCGAAGATCGATGCGTCAGTCGCGGAGCTTGAGGAAGAGCGCTCGTTAGTCGCCGAACTGCTCCCGAAGTAGAGCGCGCGCTTCGGGTTAGTTTCCGCTCGAACTACGGAAATACTTCCGTAATGTGCGGACTATGCTGCGCTGCCGTTTCTATCTCCCGCCTCTCGTCGTAACCGCAGCGTTGTTTGCGCTGGTGCCGCGGGCCGGAGCGCAGACGCAATATTCAATCGGCAAGCCGACGAACGAGCAGCAGTACATGCTTGAGTTGATCAATCGCGCGCGCGCGAACGGCGCGGCGGAAGCGGCGCGCACTGGCCTTTCTGGACTGCAGGAAGGTCCGCCGAACTTCAATGGTCAGGTGTGGACGATCGCGAACACGAACCAGCCGCTCTCGTGGAATCCGCAGCTTGCGACAGCGGCGCAGAATCACGCGGTCAATCTCAACAATGCAGACCAGTTTTTCCTTGGCGGTTCGCCACACACCTTCGGCAACACCACGCCGGAGTCGCGGATTGCAGCTGCCGGTTACAACGCCGCGCCGTACAACGGACCGACGACCTCCGGCGGATTTTTCCCGGGACAGGAGAACGTTTCGGAAGCGGAGACGCAGGGTAGTGGGCCGTTCAGCGGCGCGAAGTTGATTCAGGGGATACTCGAGGCGCACAACGGTCTCTTCACCGACACCACTGTGCCAGGTCGCGGCCATCGCTCGACCATGATGCTCGGATTTTTCCGTGAGGTCGGCGTCGGCGTTTCGGCCGGCACGGACAGCGGCCAAGGCGCGACCTGGGATTCGCTCTACATCGTCGAGGATTTCGGCACGGCGGCGGGCAGTGCGCCATTCGTCACCGGCGTGGTTTACAACGATGCGAACGGCAACGGGTTTTATGATCCAGGTGAAGGGATCGGCGGCGTGCGCGTCGATGTCGCGGGCTCGAATTTCTTCGCGATTACCACCGCGTCTGGCGGCTACTCCGTGCCGGTGCCGGGAAATAACAGCTACGGTGTGACCTTCAGCGGCGGCGGCATGACGAGTGCGCAGCGGACCGCGACGGTGACGAACGGTTCGAACAGCAAGCTCGATCTCGTCACGAGTTCGGCGCCGTTGAACACCGCGCTCTCGAACATCTCCACGCGCGCGCGTGTCGGCCTGAATGATGACGTCATGATCGGTGGATTTCAGGTGCGCGGCGTCGGATTGAAACGCGTCCTGATCCGCGGCATCGGTCCGAGGCTGGCGGAGTTCAATGTTCCGAATGTGCTCGCGGATCCCAACCTGCGCGTCTTCAACGGCGGCGGAAAGATCGCGGAGAATGACGATTGGGGAATGAGCGCGGATAAGGACGCGATCGTCGCGAGCGGGAAGGCGCCAACTTACCCGCAGGAGTCGGCGGTAATTCTCTCGCTGCCGGAAGGCGATTACACCGCGATCGTGAACGGGGTTGGTCCGAATCCGACCGGCGCCGGAATGGTGGAGGTGTACGACCTCGACACGAGTTCGACCGCGAAGCTGACCAACATCTCGACGCGCGCGGTCGTTGGCGCCGACGACGACGTCATGATCGGCGGTGTGATCATTGATGGGACGGGCACCCAAAAGGTCGTGATCCGGGGCATGGGCCCATCACTCGGGCAATTCGGTGTCGCGAACTCGCTGGCAAATCCGACGCTCAGTGTCTTCGATTCGAACGGGAACAAGATTGGCACGAACGACAACTGGAGTGATCCGGAGTTGACCACGCTCGGCCGTGCTCCCGGTCAGCCAGCGGAAGCGGCGCTGGTGATGAACCTGACGCCGGGCAGTTACACTGCGATCGTCAGCGGCGTGAATAAGACGACGGGCGTCGGCTTGGTCGAAGTCTTTAAGATTAGCTAGCCAGCTCGTTGCCAGTCAGGCGCGAGAACGCTTCAAGGTATTTCGCCGACGTCTTCTCGATCACCTCGTTAGGCAAGCGCGGCGCGGGCGGTGTTTTGTCCCAATCGAGCGTCTCGAGATAATCGCGCACGAATTGTTTGTCGTAACTCGGCGGACTTTTGCCGACGACGTAACTGTCGGCCGGCCAGAAGCGCGACGAATCCGGCGTGAGGCATTCGTCGATCTGGATGAGCTCGCCGTCGATCAAGCCGAACTCGAACTTCGTGTCGGCAACGATGATGCCGCGTTCGCGCGCGTATTCGCTGCCGGCTTTGTAGACGAGCAGACTCAGCTCGCGCGCGCGGGTCGCGATCTTCTCGCCGACGATGTTGCACGCCTGCGTCCAATCGATGTTCAGATCATGACCGCTCTCGCTCTTCGTCGCGGGCGTGAAGATTGGCTCGGGCAACCGCGAGGCGAGCTGCATGCCAGGCGGAAGTTTGTGTCCGCAGACGCTCCCCGTTTCCTGGTAATCCTTCCAACCTGAGCCGGCGAGATATCCCCGCACCACACATTCAATCGCGAGCGGCTGCGTCTTCTTCACGATCATCGACCGACCGGTGAGCTGATCGCGAAACGGCTGCAGGTTTTCGGGAAACGCCGCGAAGTTCGCGCTGATGAAATGATTCGGGATGAAGCGGAGTCGTTGGAACCAGAACGCGGAGATCTGATTCAAGACTGCGCCTTTGCCCGGAATCGCATCGTCGAAGACAACGTCGAACGCGGAGAGCCGATCCGTGGCGACGAAGAGCAGCGTGTCGCCGAGATCGAAAACCTCGCGCACTTTGCCGCTGCGCAATTTGGTGAAGCCGGGAAGGTCGATGTTGCGCAAGGTCAGCATCACCGAATCTTCTCGGATGGCTGGCCTCGTCGTCAAACCTCGCGCGCGCATTCTGCACGGACACGATTGGGTCTTCACCGGCGAAGTGCTGAAGGTCTTCGGCGATCCGGCGGACGGTGACGTCATCTCGCTGAAGGACGGCAAGGACAAGCTGATCGGCAGCGCGATCTACAATTCGAAGTCGCAGATCGTGGCGCGGCGTTTCTCGCGTCAGCGACAGGATCTGGACGCGGACTTTTTCGATCGCCGCATCAAACAAGCGGTCGACTATCGGGTGCGCCGCGGGATCGATCCGCGTCTTTGCCGCGTCGTCTGGAGTGAAAGCGACGGTTTGCCGGGGGTGATCATCGATCGCTACGGCGATCACGTTGTGCTGCAAACGCTCACGCTCGCGATGGACATGCGGAAGCAGTTGATCGTCGACGCAATCATCAAGGTGGTCGGCAGAGTGACCGTGATTGAGCGCAATGACGCTGCCGTTCGTCAGGCCGAAGGGCTGGAGCCGGTCACGGGCGTGCTCAACGGCCATGTGCCCTCGGCCGTGGTGAAGATCGAGATTGGCGGCCTTAATTTCGAAGTCGATCTTCTCGAAGCGCAGAAGACCGGATTCTACCTCGACCAACTGCAGCATTATCGGACCGTCGCAGAATTCGCGCGCGGGCGGCGCGTGCTCGATTGCTTCACCAGCCAGGGCGCATTCGCGCTCGCCTGCGCGAAAGCTGGCGCCGAAATGGTGATCGGTGTCGAAGCGAGCGCGGAAAGTCTCGCGGCCGCGCGTGCGAATGCGGAAAGCAATGACGTGAAGGTGAAATGGATCGAGCAGGACGTGTTCGCGTTCCTGCGCGGCGCGGAGAAAGCCGAAGCGCAATACGACCTGATCATCCTCGACCCGCCGTCATTCACGAAAACGAAAGGCGGATTGCACAACGCCTTGCGCGGTTATCGCGAACTGCACGTCCGCGCGTTCCAGTTGCTGTCGAAAGATGGAATGCTTGCGACGTTTTCCTGCTCGCATCACGTCAGTGAAAGCGCTTTTGCGCAAATGATTGCCGACTCACTGGTCGATGCGCGCCGTTCAGCGCGACGACTCCGCCGCTTGGAGCAAGCGCTTGATCATCCGGTGCTGCCGACGATTCCCGAGACGGAATACTTCAAAGGTTTCCTGCTCGAGATGATGCCTGGTCGCTAGCCTATTGCTCGCTAGGCGTTTCCCGCGGCTGAGCCGCTGTCTCTTCCCTGCTCCACGGTCCGTCCTGATCGACAAACCAGTGCTTCGCGACGGCCGCCCGACCGATCTGCGTCTTCGCTGCGCGGTCTTCGAGCATGCTGTAACATCGCGCAGAAAGTTTCTGGTCGCGTTCGCCAGACCAGCGACCGGCGTAGTTTAACACGTCTGCGAGTTCCTCCGAGTTGTCCGGCAACAACTCGGCCCCGCGAAGCGCGAGCGCTGCCGCGATGACGCGATAATGGAAGCGCGTGTCAGGGCGGATCTTGTTTTTCGTGAGGCGATCCTTCTCGCTCGCAGTGGGTTTCAGCGCGACCGGCAGACGCTGCTGATGTTCCCCGTTGTTATCGTACGACGTCTTCACGTAGCTGCCGGTGAGTCGCTCTTTTGCGAGGTCCGGTTCGGGAAAACTTCCCTCGGAGATGAAACCATCGGGCGCGCCTTCTGTGCCCATCATCTCCATGCCGTCATAACGCGCGATCCATGCTGCCTTGAACCACGCACGCGCGCGTTCCTCTTTCGATGAGCGCGGCGACCCGCCGGCGTTCAGTGCTTTTACGTATTCGTCGAGACGCTGTTGATATTTCTCCGGAACGTAAGGACGCGCGTCGGCGTAGCGATCTTCGCGCACGAGGCGTCGCCCGAGCAGATAGCGAATCTTCTCCGACTCTTCTGCTGGTTGCGCGTCGACGTATTTCTTCAGTTCTTCAGTCGTGAGCACGCGCTCCGCAATAAACGCCGCGTCGTTCCACATTTTCGCCCTAACGAATGCGTCGAGCGACGCAACGAACTCACTGCGGGCAAGTCGCAGTCCGCCGAGATCGCCGCTCGCTGATTGGCTGAATGACCAGTGTTCACCATACAGGTTCTCGTCCGATGCTTCGTTCTCCTGCCGCTTCGCGCCCGAGTAAGCGGACGGATCCCGCACCGTTTGCCAAGCGCGTGCCATCGTCTGCGTGGCCTCGGCGATCTTTCCCGCACGTAACTGCAGCTTTGATTTCAACCAGAGGGCCGCGGGCGTCGGCGTTTCGCCGTTGCTGAGTGCGAGCCACCGCGCCGCCTGATCGTACTTTCCGTCGCCGTAGGCAATCCAGCCGAGATACTCCGCGTCGTCGACTTTGCCCGTTTCCGTTTCCTGAATCGCCGAGAGCCAGCGTGCGGAACGACGCACCGCGGGACGTCCCATGTCTTCGTAGAGGAAGGGATCGGTTTGCGTCGCGAGGATGTGAACCGTGACGAGCCGCCGCAGGAGCGGATCGCGCGCGGCCGCTTTTAATCCGGCGAGTTCTTTCTCATCCTGTGCGCGCTTGGCCGCGTCGTCCCAACTTTGCTGCTCATCCGGATCGGGTCCGTAATTGAGCAAGCCTTCGATCGCCTCCCGATCGGGAATGAGCGCTTTCAACGAGATGACTGCGCTGCCATCACCGAGCGCGAGCTGCGACAGGTATAGCGGCGCAGCTTTTTCCGGATGGCCTTGTTTCCACTGGCTGCGCGCTTCCCAACCGTAGCTGTCCGCGGCCATGCCTAACGAGTCGTTGAAGCCATCGTGCGCCAGCTCACGCGTTCGGTGAAACCAGGTCACCGCTTCGGGATCGAGCTTCTTCAGCGCCACCTTGCCGAGCATGAACGCAACCCAGACGCTGCGGTAATGTCGTTCGTTAGGCGGACGCGCGAGCAATGTTTCCCATGCGCGTTTTGCTTCGTCCCAGTGTTCCTGCCCGCGTGAGAACGCGAACGCGCCACGATGATAATCCGCGAATTCCGATTCGAATTCCGCAGGTAACGTTGCGCTGCTCGGATCGCCAATCGCGGCGCGCGCGCTTTCGTTTTGCTCCTTCGCGTGCGCGGGATCCGGAGGCTTGATCGCGCCGTGTTCAAGCGCATCAGCGAAATCTTTGGCGTCAGCTTCCGCCGTTACTTCCGCGAACGGTCCACGGTCGACCGCACCTTCTTCGTCTGTCTTTAGCGGAACCGGAACGAGGCGTTCCGGTGTTTGGAAGTCACGCGACAGCCGTTTCACTTCCAGGCCCCAATAGAACTCGGGAGAGCCGGTGACGCGTCGGCCGCCCTCGTCCAGGTAAACGCTCGGGCCGAAGTAGCCAGTCGCGAAGGCGCTGCTCGCGAAGAGGAGAAGGAGGGCTGGCCTAACGAGTAATTGGCGCGAGCGTGAGCTCGAGTTCCGCAGGCCGCTCATACCGGAGCCAGCCAATACCACGCCGCTCTCCCGGCAACAATCGCAAAGGCTGTTGCGCTTCGGGCGTGAAGACCGCGCGGCCATCGCTAGTTTGCAATCGCCAGCCCGCTACGGAATCCGCGGCAATCAACTTCGCGTCGCTCCAGCTTGCGCTCACCTCACCGGTGAATTGTTCTTCCGCTTCGCCGCTGTTGATCAGCTCGAGATCGACGGGGTTCTCACCACTGCTGGCGACTTCGAGTTTGTGCGTCGGCTCACGCGCCTGGATCACCGCATTCAAGGTCGGCCAGCGCCAGTTGCGCATGTCGCTGTCCGTTGGAATGCGATACCAGATCACGCCCTGCATCGCAGCAGGTCGGTCGCGTTTCCAATCTGCGACTAGCTGCGCCAGCGCGGTAGGATCGGAGGCAAACTCAAGCACGCGCGTGCCGCTCGGCCACGTCGGTTGCACCGAGTCCATCGCGACGCCGAGCAGTTTCCCATTCGCATCGTAACCGCCGAGACAGCGATAGGTCGGGAGCGCGATGGTGAAGCGGTGGCCGAGCTTCGCCGCGCGTTCGACAGCGCGCCGCGCGAACTGCGGATCGCACAAGGTCGTCCGGCCATTCTCGTCGCGCAGTGGAACAGAATGAACCTGCAAGACGTACTCGTCCGTTTCACCTAACAAGTTGTTCAGCGCAGGCTCGTCGAGCCACGATGGCAGCGCCGTGATGCTGAGCGACGTCGGCGCAATCGCGGAGCGGAGTGTCGCCAGCCACTCGCGATAGCCGGCGAGTTTTTTCTGCGCGCAATCGAAGTCGACTTGGAACGCGGCGATCTTCGCATTCTCCTTCGCCGCGTCATCGAGCAGCGTGCCGGCTGTCTTGACGATGAACTGCGCATTCGGATCGTCACGTGAGAACGGCCCGCCAAACGGCGCAACGCGCAGCGCCAGCGTGATCGGTTTCGCCGCGCCCGCGACGAGTTCCCAACGAATGGATGATCGAACGGACCGCGGCTTCCCGTTCTCCCACACAATTTCGCCGCCGAGAATCGTGATGGCATCGAAGTGCGACTGCGCTTCAACAAACGCGTTCGCCACGGGAGCGGTCCAATCGCGCTGCCAAAGATAACCGCTTTGCGACAACGGCCCTGTGGCGCGCGCAGAAGTTGTTGGTCGACACGCGCTGAACGCAATCGCGCAGAAGAATGCGACCAAGAACGCGAGAAAATCGATTTTTCCGAGGGAAAGATGTGGAATTCGAAACGCGTAAGTCTTATATCCCCTGCGCAAGGGGCCGGCCGACGCATCTCGCCTCGCTCCTCCCTTAATCACTGACATGGCAGAACGTATCCGACCGATCGAACAGATGCTCGAGCTGAGCGAGGATGAGACGAATTCGCCGGAGCATCTCGATTCACAGGTGCAGAAAGCGCAGGAGCAACTCTATCTCCTGAAGAAGCAGCAGGAGCAGATCGAGAAGCAAAAACGCGAGCTCGAAGAATTAAGCCGGCGCCAGGAGGAACTCGAGCGCGGTCGCGCGGAGATGACGGATAAGTTCACGCGCTCGCTTGTTGTCCTGGAACGCGAGGCCTACGACACGCAGAAGAAGCTCGAGCAGATTCGTGCGACGCGGGAGAGTTTTGAGCAACATCTCGCGCTGCTCGAGTCGATCGATCCGAAGAGCTGGAACCCGGCGGATCTGCACAAGGAATTAAGCCGCTCGCTCAGCACCGTGGATGACGCGCGCGCGGAATTTAGTCAGCAACGCAGCCGGCTTTCCGTCGCAGCAGGTGATGAAACCGCGGACGCCGCGCTGCCCGAAGCCGCGCCAGACATGACGGCCGGCGGCGGAAACAGCTTCATCCAATGGATGCAGATCGGCCTCGCCTTCACGCTGCCGATCATCTTGTTCGGTCTCATCGCGCTCATGATCATTCTCTGGATGAGCGGCCGCGCCCAGTAACACGAATGCGCCGCCGTTCGCCGAAACCAGCAACGCCGCTAAACGACAAGCAGGCGGAGCTGGCGCAACGCGAGGATCAGCTCCGCGAGAAAATGGCGAAGCTGGAGCGCATGATTGAAGATGCGCCGCGTCGGGTTGAAGAAACGAAGCGTCGTAACCGCGAAGAAATGCACGCGCGCGCGCAGGCTGGCGGGAGCCGGCTCGATGTCTCAATTGCGCTGAACGACAAACGTTTCGGTGATGGTGGGCGCTACAATCAGGGACGGCCGCGCGCTTTGCGGAAGGAACGACGCGAAGGTCGGCTGATCTTTCTCGTCCTCGTTCTTGCGCTCGCGATCGCGGTCATCTGGCTTCTGAGCAATCTGCGATTCTAGCGCGCCTGCATGGCTGATTTCGATGTCGCGTACGTCGCGAAGCTCGCGCGGCTGAAGTTGTCCGCGGAAGAGACTCGCCTGTTCCAGGAGCAAATCGGGCACGTGCTGGAGTACGCGGATTCGCTGCGGTCGGTCGATGTGAGCGGCGTCGAACCGGCCGCGCATTCGGTGCCGATGTTCGACGTCACGCGCGCAGATGAAGCACGCGACTGGTTCACCGCGGAAAACGCGCTCGCGAACGCGCCACGGCAGGCGAACGGCCTCTTCATTGTCCCGAAAGTGTTGGAATGACGCCGCGCGAATTGCCGGCGCTCACGATTGCTGAGCTTCGGGAGTTGTTGCGCGAGCGCGAGGTTTCGCCACGCGAAGCGGTCGAAGCGCTGCATGCGCGCATCGATGAAGTTGATCCGGAGATTGGTGCGTATCTCTCGCGCGATCTCGATGCTGCCGTGCGCGAAGCAGAGAATGCGCAGCTCGACCTTCCGCTCGGCGGCGTCCCGATCGCACTGAAAGACAACATCAATCTCGCGGGCCAGCCGTGCACCTGCGCGTCGAAGATCCTGCGGAACTACAGCGCGCAGTATGACGCGACTGTCGTGCAGAAGCTTCGCGCGGCGGGCGCGATTCCATTTGGGAAAACGAATCTCGATGAGTTTGCGATGGGTTCATCAACCGAGAACTCGACCGTGCGCCGGACAAATAATCCGTGGGATGTCGCGCGGGTTCCCGGCGGATCGAGCGGCGGATCGGCCGCAGCCGTGGCCGCTGATCTTGCTTTCGGTGCGCTCGGCACGGACACGGGCGGTTCGGTGCGGCAACCTGGTTCGCTCTGCGGTGTCGTGGGCCTCAAACCGACTTACGGTCGCGTTTCGCGCTTCGGTGTTGTTGCATTCGCGTCATCACTCGATCAGGTCGGTCCGCTCGCGAAGAACGTGCGCGACGCGGCGTTGCTCATGAACGCAATCGCCGGCGTCGATCCGCACGATTCGACTTCGCTGCCGGATGCACCGCCGGATTGCAGTGCGCTTCTCGGCCGCGACATCAAGGGACTGCGCGTCGGAGTGGTGAAGGAACACTCGATGTCCGGAGTTGATCCCGAGGTGCAGCAGGCGATCACGAAAGCGATCGAGCATTATCACTCGTTAGGCGCGGAGATCGTCGAAGTCTCGCTTCCGCACAGCGAGCAAACGGTCGCCGTCTATTATGTCATCGCGACTGCGGAAGCGTCCGCCAATCTCGCGCGCTTCGATGGTGTGCGTTACGGGCACCGCGCCGAGAATCCGCGGGACCTGCTCGACATGTACGAGCACACGCGTGCGGAAGGTTTCGGTCCGGAGGTGAAACGCCGGATTATCCTCGGCACCTACGTGCTCAGCTCCGGTTACTACGACGCCTACTACCTGCGTGCGCAGAAGATCCGAACGCTCATCCGCGAGGATTTCGCGCGCGTCTTCGAGCAGTGTGATGCGGTCATCTCGCCGACTTCGCCGATTCCCGCATTTCGCGCCGGAGAAAAGGCCGACCCGCTGCAGATGTATCTCGCGGACATCTTCACGATTCCGGCAAGTCTCGCCGGCATCTGCGCGATCAGCATTCCTTGTGGATTCGCCGAGGCGGACGGAGCGCGTGTGGCGATCGGGCTGCAACTCATCGGCAACGCACTCGACGAAGCACGTCTCCTCCAACTCGCGTACGCGTACGAACAAAGCACCGACTGGCATACGCGACGGGCACCGCTTGCGATTCGTAAGTCGTAAGCAAGCTGTAGCTTACTCCAAAGGCTGATGTCGAACGCACACGCCGAAGAACCACCCGCAAAGGTCGCCGCGACGCTCGCCAGTCCGGTGAAAAGCCACCCTGCGTTTCGCCTCTTGATCGGGTGCTACGTCGTGATCTCGATCGCGTTCGGCGGCATCGCGATCGCGAATTCGATCCTGCCCGGCAAGAGCATGAAGGATTACTGGGTCTGGCTCGAGACCGGCCAGCGGATGTTCCACGGACAGCCGATCTATCCTGCGAGCGGCGAGAAGTTCGACTTCATGTATCCGCCCACGGCCGCCGCGCTCCTCGCGCCGGTCAGCGCGCTCGGGCGAGTCGGCATCGTCATTGTGCTCGCGACAATCACCGCGCTGGCGTGGCTCGCGAGTGTGCGTCTCGCGGTGCGCCTGGCCGCGCCTCACGAACGATCGCGCAACCTGCTGCTCTATGCGTTGCCGAGTCTCATCGTGATCGTTTTCGTCTGGAGCAATTTTCATATCGGTCAGCCGAGCCTTGTCATTCTCGCGCTGCTGCTCGGTGCGTTCGCCGCGCTGCAGGTGAAACGTGAGATCCCCGCGGGCGCGCTGGTCGCCATCGCGGCAGGCATCAAGGCATTCCCGTTCATCGCGATCCTGTATCTGCTTTATCGCCGGTACTGGATCGCGGCGGCGTCGATGATCGTTTCGCTCGCGCTGCTCGTGCTCGTCTTGCCCGCTGTCTTCCGCGGCTTCGGCAATGCAACCGCCGATCTGCAAACGTGGGCCAGCGGCATGCTGTTCAAGTACGACGAAAGCGGAGTCGCGCAGCGGCCTGGCCGGAGCAATTCCTGGAAGAACCAGTCGATCTTCGGCCTCGCAAATCGCACGTTGCGGCGCGTTGACGCGGACGCGCAATTCAAAGCGCACACGCCGGTCTATGTGAATGTTGCGGATCTCGGGTTCAAAACCGTGAACCGGATCATCATCGCCATCGGTCTGCTGCTCGGTCTCGTTTACCTCGCCGTCATGCCGCGACACGGTGCGCGCACGGGCGAGAGCGACGGGATCGAGTTCGCGCTCTTTATTCTGCTCATGCTGATGTTTACGCCGCTGTCGTTTGGATACCTTTTCGTCTCCCTGCTTTATCCATTCACCGTCCTGATCGCGCGACTACTCGTTAGGCCAGAATGGCGTTTACTGATCAGCGGCGGCGTGGCCGTGCTATTTCTACTGACTTCAATCCCGATGCAGATCCGCGCGCAGATGTACGGCAATTACTTCTTCGCTTCGCTGAGCCTCTTCATTGGGCTCGCGACTGAGCTGTGGATGCTCAAACGCCGCGCCGCTCCGGCTCTGCAACCAACTGCTCGTTAGGCTGCATTGCCAGGACGGATTTGCGACGCAGCAGAACGCGAGTCGCCGCGGCAAACCATCCCAAACCAAAGAGCAGCGCGACGCCCAGGCTCATCTTCGACGTGCCGCGGGCGCGATCTCGAAAGGCAATCGGCACTTCCAGGACACGCAGGTGTTTACCGCCGCGCACGATTGCTTCGAACGCAATTTTGAACCCGGTTGCCGCGGGTGCGAGTTGAAGAAGGGTGCGGCGGTGGATCCCGAAAAATCCGCACATCGAATCGTGCACGCCGGTTAGCGGATACGCCATAGCGGCCGCAATCCGCGACATCGCCTTGCGGTAAAGTGGCCAACCCGGGGTCGTGCCACCGCGCACATAACGGCTGCCAATCACCACGTCCGCACGATTCTTGAACAGCGGCTGGATCAGGTTCGGTATCTCGTCCGGCGGATGACTCAAGTCTGCGTCCATCACGACGAGCATTTCGTGATGCGCTGCGCGCGCGCCCGCGATGGCGGCGCCAGCGAGACCGAGTGTCGGCTCGTTTCGCGCAACCAACCGGACAGGATAGGTTGCGCCTAACGAGTGAATGCGTTCCCGCGTGCCGTCGGTTGAGCCGTCATCAACGAAGATGATCTCCGCGCAGCTCGGCGCGGCACGCATGATTTGCTCGACGAGCAGGGCGACGTTCTCCGCCTCGTTCAGCGTCGGGACAATGATGGAAAACGGATAGTCCACTGCGGTTCACGCGGGGAGAGCCGGCGGCGGGGATTGAACCCGCGACCTACGGTTTACGAAACCGTTGCTCTACCACTGAGCTACGCCGGCGAGAAATTGCGGAGCGGAAGATGACATCCAGAGGGGTTAGCGGCAAGTGGAAGCTGCCCCGAGCGGAGTGCAATCACTCGTTAGGCACAACGGCTCATTTCGCGAACACTGCAGCCAGCATTCGGTCGATCGCGTAGAGGCTTAACTGACCACTCGGTCCGCTCGGGTTCGCGTCGCAGCCGTGCGTCGCCCACGGCAAATCAACGAGCAGATTTGGTCGGTTTATTTCGCGCAATTTGGCTGCGAGGAGCCGGCTTTGATTTGGGCGAACGATCGGGTCGAGCGCGCCGTGAATGAGTAGCGTTGGCGGAGCAGCGCTAACGAAGTTGATCGCAGATGCCGCGGCGTAGCCCTGCGGATTTTCCTGCGGTGAACCGCCGAGGTAATCGCGCAGCACTTTGCGCGAGTCGAGCACGAGCGGCTCGCTCGGCTCTTCGTAGCCGAGCACAACATCAGATGGAGCGTAGAGCGCGACGACGCCGCGGAGGTTCGGTTCGCGACCCGAGTAGCCAGCGGAGAGCGCGATTTGGCCGCCGGCAGATCGGCCGATGAAGGCGATGCGGCTTGGATCGAGATGAAGTTCATTCGCGCGCGACTTCAGGTAATCGAGCGCGCGAAAGACATCCTCGACCGGCGCGGGAGATTGAAACGTCGGCGCGTGACGGTAGTTGATCGCGGCGACGGCATAACCTTGCTGCGCGATATGGAAATTGGCGCCGGGCAGCTGCGACTTCTTGCCGCCTTTCCACGAGCCGGGATGGACCATGATCACGATCGGCTGCGGCTGGGTGACGCCGCGCTTCTGGTAAAGGTCGAGTTTGAGCGACGTCTCGTTCTCTCGTGCGTAGACGTGCTCGCGTACATCGATGTCGGGCCTGGACACGAGGCGAAACAAACGCGCGAAGCTAAATGGAGTCGCATCAGTTGGTGATGCGCCAAATGCCGCCGAGCAACGATCCGGCAGCTCGCGCGCCATCTGCGCAGCGCGAAACGCAGGCGTGATGCAGAGGATCGCAGCGACTAAGGAGAACGCGGCTGTCGCAGCACCGAGCCGGCCGCGCCTGAAGGTGAGCGCCGCGAGAATTAGCGCTGCAATCGCGGCGTAGTAACCCCACTCCGTGATCAGGATCGCTGCGATCCACATCAGCGAAGTCGGCGCGGTGCAAAGCGCGAACACCGAAGCGGCGGCGAGGATGAAGCTCGCCACGAACGCAACGATGCCGATCCAACGGCGCATCAGCTCAGGCGGAACGTCTCGCCGATCGCACGCAAGGCGATGCGCTGTGGCTCACGCTGAAGCGCGGCTTCGAAGCGCTCGATCGGCTCGCGGAACGGCTCGGCGCTGAGGCGAAACGTCTGGTGATGTATCGGCATGATGTGATCCGCGCCCGCTGCGTCGGCCATCGCGACCGATTGTTCGGGCGTCGCGTGCGAGCGAATCCACGGATCGTAGGCGCCGATCGGCATGATCGCGAGGTCGAAGCGATGACGGTTGCGGAGCGTGGCGAAGCTGCCGGTCTGCGCGGTGTCGCCGCCGAAGATGATGCGACGACCATCGCGCTCGAGCACGTAGCCGTTGTAGCCGCGATAGTTGTCAGTGCGCAGGCGCGCACCCCAATGTCGCACTTCAAAGGCGCGCACCCGCAACGCACCAACGTCGCGTCTCACTTCGACTTCCTCGCCCCAACGCAGCTCGCGTTTGCTGCGAAACATCGTGAATTGCGCGATGTCGCTCGTGCGTGAAGCGGTGATGAGATCGGCTTTGCGCGAGAGCGCGTGCAAGGTGCGGGTGTCGAAATGATCGAAGTGCGCGTGTGAGAGGAGAACGAGATCGATCCGCGGCAGATCGCGCACGCGCAGCGCGGGTGCGGTGAGTCGCTTCGGACCGACGGTGAAGCCGGGCAAACGAATGCCGACGCGCGAGAACAGCGCGGGATCGGTGATGATGTTGAACCCAAAGAAATTGATCAGCACCGTGGCGTGACCGAGCCAGGCCGCAGTCAGCTCGTTGTCCTTCCATGAGGCAGGATCGGGCCGCACGGCTGCGGGCAGAATCGGACGCCGGCGCTCCAGCATCCACTCGCGCCAGAGATGTTGATACCAGCGCGTGACGGCGGAACGCGGCACTCGTTAGGCGGACTTGAACGCGCGTTTCAGGGTGCCCCAAATACCGCCGCCCGTCGTCACCGTGGTCGGGCGCGCGACGAGCACGGGACATTTCGCCCGATTGACGATGCTGCGAGTGAGATCGCCCATGATGTAATGCTGGAGGGCACCGCGCGCGCGCGACGAGCCTGTCACAATCATGTCGTGACTGCCTTCGCGCACTTCGGCGAAGACTTGATCGAGGACGATGCCGTGACGCACGCGCACCTCCGCTTTCACGCCGAGCTTCTCGAGGGCTTGCTTTTGCGCGAGCAGGTTTTGCCCGAGCTCTGATCCGCCCGCGAGAAGCGCGTCGACGTCTTCTTCGCGCCGGACCAGATCCGCGAAGATGGCAGGCGGCTCGGCCATGACGTGGAGCAAGGTAACGGACGCACCGGCGCAGGCGGCGATCTCTCCAGTGAGTTTCACCGCAGCGTCGATGTAACGCTTGCCGCCGGTGCAGACGAGCAGCTTTGAGATTTTCGCGCAGTCGCCACTCGCCATGAGGACAGGCGGCGGAATCGCCTTAATCACTTCATAGGTGCGATGCGAACGCCAGTAGCGACCGCTGGTTTGCTTCACCCGCGTACCGATGACAACCAAGTCATATGTGACCTCCGCCGTCTGCGCGAGAATCTGCGCGACCGGATCGCCTTCGCGCACGGCAATCTCTGGCCGCAGGCCGATGTCGTTGAGCAAACGCGCCTCGGACGCGAGGGCGGCCGCGAGCGGCTGTTTGTCCTCCGGCCGTTCAGCTATGCCGAGCAAAGTGACGGTCGCGCCGCACGGCTGCGCGATTGCACCGCCGACGCGCGTCGGAGTGTCCGCCGGGT
>JBJMWV010000237.1:0-3645 GCA_045809985.1 Chthoniobacterales bacterium
GGCGTCCCGTCGGGTTTGCTCGCGTCGAAGGTCAATTCACCTTCGAATCCGACCACGTCGCAAACCAGCTCGGCAAGGTCACGAATGCTGATGTCTTCGCCGCAACCGACGTTGATGATCTCCGGCGAATCGTAGTTCTTAAGCAGGAACACGCATGCGTCCGCCATGTCCTCGACGTGGAGAAACTCGCGTCGCGGCTTGCCCGAACCCCAGACGACAAGCTCGGGCGCACCACTCATCTTCGCTTCGTGCGTCTTGCGCAGGAGCGCGGGCAGGACGTGCGACGAGTTCAGATCGAAGTTGTCGCCCGGCCCATAGAGATTCGTCGGCATCGCGGAGATGTAGTTCTCGCGGTACTCCGACGTGTAGGCTTGGCAAAGCTTGATCCCCGCAATTTTCGCAATCGCGTAGGCGTCGTTCGTCGGCTCGAGTTTGCCACTGAGGAACGCGTCTTCCGGAATAGGCTGCGGCGCGAACTTCGGATAAATGCACGAGCTGCCGAGGAAGAGCAGCTTGCGCACTTTGTTCTCGTGCGCCGCGCTGATGACGTTGTTTTGCACCGCCAGATTATCGAGAAGGAACTCGACCGGGTAATCGGAGTTCGCCTTAATCCCGCCGACTTTCGCCGCGGCCAGCACCACGATCTGCGGCTTCTCTTTGGCGAAAAATTCGAAGACCGCCGCTTCGTTGCGCAGATCGAGCTCGGCGCGATCACGCTTCGCAAGATTGGCGAATCCTTCGCTCTCCAAGCGGCGCGTGATCGCGCTTCCTGCGAGGCCGCGGTGGCCCGCGATGAAGATTTTCTCTGATTGATCCATGGGTGCGCCGAACGGCGGATTTATATTTTTCTTTTTCGGAGCGATGCGCAATCCTCACCTTCGTGCCGACGCGTGAACGACGACTCGCAGTTCAGAAGACTTACAAACTCTACATCGGAGGCAAGTTTGTCCGGAGCGAAAGCGGACGTGTTTCTCCGGCGCGCAATGCCGATTCGCTGATCGCGAACTACTCGCGTGCGTCGCGCAAAGATTTTCGCGACGCGGTAACGGCGGCACGTGGCGCGTTCGCCGGCTGGTCGAAACAAAGCGCGTATCTGCGCGGGCAGATTCTCTATCGCGCGGCCGAGATGTTGGAGATGCGGCGCGACGAACTCGCAGCGGAGCTCACCCGCTCGAACGGCTCGCGCAAAGGCGCCGGCGAAAGCGAGACGGCGCTAGCGATCGACCGCCTCGTGCATTACGCCGGCTGGACGGACAAGTTCAGCCAGCTCTTCAGCGCGGTGAACCCGGTCGCGAGCTCGCATTTCAACTTCACCATGCCGGAGCCGACTGGCGTGGTCGTGGTGATCTGTCCGGATGAGCCGTCGCTCGTCGCAATGGTCTCGTTAGTCGCGCCGGTGATCCTCGCCGGCAATACTGCAATCGTTCTTCCATCGACCACGAAACCGCTGCCGGCGCTCACGTTTTCGGAAATCATCGCGACGAGTGACTTGCCCGGCGGCGTGGTCAACATGCTGGCGGGCGATCGCGCTGAGCTCGCGCCGCACATCGCGAGTCACATGGATGTGAACGCGATCATTGATGCTTCCGGCGACGAGAAGATCGGCCGTGAACTGCAGCGCGGTGGCGGCTTCAATGTGAAGCGCTACACCCGGCGCGAGCTGACGCCGCAGCAATGGCGCAGCGAGGCGGCAGAGAATCCGTACTGGATCCTCGACAGCGTCGAAATGAAGACGGCGTGGCACCCGGTCGGGCTTTAGCCGACGTGCGCGCACTGCTCATCATTCTCGACAGCGTAGGCGTCGGCAACGCGCCCGATGCAGAGCAATACGGCGATGCCGGTGCGAACACGCTCGAGCACATCTTCGAGCAGGTTCCTGATCTAACCCTGCCAACGCTGAACTCGTTAGGCTTGGCCAGCATACGCGGTCGAGCTAACGGTCTTGCGCCACGCGCGAGCTACGGAAAAATGCGCGAACGTTCCGCCGGGAAGGACACGACGACCGGCCACTGGGAGATCGCAGGTGTAATTCTCGAGCAGCCGTTCTCCGTCTTCGAACGCTTCCCGGAATCACTCGTTAGGCAAATCGAGAGTGATACTGGCGTGAAGTTCATAGGAAACTACGCGCGCAGCGGCACGACCATTCTGGAGGAACTCGGGCCCGAGCACGTGCGCAGCGGGAAACCGATCCTCTACACCTCGGCGGATTCGGTTCTCCAGATTGCGGCGCATGAAGGAGTGATTCCGATCGCGCGACTTTACGAGATCTGCGAAGTCGCGCGCCGGCACGCGAACGACGTCCGCATTGGCCGCGTGATCGCGCGACCGTTCACGGGCGAGATCGGCAGCTTTCGTCGCACCGCGCGTCGGCACGACTACTCAATGAAGCCGCCACGCACCATGCTGAACGCGATCAGCGAAACTGGCCGCGAAGTGATCGGCGTGGGAAAGATCCGCGACATCTTCGCGGGTGAAGGAGTGACGCAATCATTCCCGACCACGTCGAACGCTGAAGGCATGCAACAGATCGCCGAGCTATGGCCGGAGATTGGGAACGACCTCATCTTCATGAACCTGGTCGACTTCGACATGCTCTTCGGCCATCGCCGCGATGTTGCGGGTTATGCGAACGCGCTGCGGGAATTCGATGCGTGGCTCGCGGATTTCCTCCCGCAGATCAACAGCGACGATCTCGTCATCATCACCGCAGATCACGGCAACGATCCGACGTTCCGCGGCACCGATCACACGCGGGAAGAAGTGCCGCTCTTTGTCCTGCATGCCGGCGAATCCGCTGACCTCGGCGCGCGAGAGAGCTATGCAGACGTTGCCGCGAGCCTCGCTGATTTTTTCCAAGTTGGAGACTGGGCGGTCGGCGCATCGTTCCTACACACCGACGCATGCACGTCCCGACGCTGATCGAGCGGAAGCGGGAAGGCGCGGAGCTCAGTGGCGATGAAATTCGCGCGCTGATCGACGGCTTCACGCGCGGCGAGATTCCGGATTATCAGATGAGCGCATGGGCCATGGCGGTCTTCTTCCGCGGCATGACTGCGCGCGAGACTTCCAATCTCACGATGGCGATGATGCGCAGCGGCCGCGTGCTCGCGTATCCCACCGGTTCGCCGCCGAAGATCGACAAACATTCGACCGGCGGCGTGGGTGATAAGGTCTCGTTAGTCCTCGCTCCCCTGCTCGCCTGCGATGACGTGTGGGTGCCGATGATTTCGGGGCGCGGTCTCGGAATTACCGGAGGCACGCTCGATAAGCTCGAGAGCATCCCCGGGTTCAATGTGAACCTCGATGAGCAGCGCGCGTTGCAACAACTCGAGCGCATCGGCGTCTTCATGATCGGACAGACCGCGGACATCTGTCCGGCCGACAAGAAGCTTTACGCGCTCCGCGATGTGACCGGCACGGTGCCGTCGCAGGCGTTGATCGTCGCGAGCATCATGAGCAAGAAGCTGGCGGAGAATCTCGACCGCCTCGTCCTGGACGTGAAGTTCGGTCGCGGCGCTTTCATGAAAACGCGCGCCGAAGCAGAACAACTCGCCCGCGCGATGACAGATGTTGGAGAACTGATGGGCGTTCAGATGTCGCACCTCCTTAATCCGATGGATGAGCCACTCGGACGAGCGGTCGGCA
>JBJMWV010000238.1:0-12340 GCA_045809985.1 Chthoniobacterales bacterium
ACCGAGCAACCACGCCTGCAGCAGGTGCGTCGCGAGCGTGTCGCTGATCGGCCGGGCAAGCGCCTGTTTCATCCAGGGGTGACGTTCGTTAGGCGGCTTCCGCTCGATGAACACCGGACGCAGATTGCGCTGGTTCGCGAGTCCCTGAATCGCTGCCTTGTAGACCGGCTTCTCTTCCTTGTGCAGGAAGTTGAAAATGTCGGCCGCGGTCTCCGACGACATGCGTTGGAAAAGTTCGTGCGCTCTCATGAAGGGCCGAACGTTTCGTCCAAGGGCTGGGCAGTTGCCAGTGCGATTGGCGCGTCCGCTTCGATTTTTCCGGCGAAACGATTCGTCATGTAGGTGAGGAGTAGGACCCAGAAGGTGAGCGCGACCGCGAAGAGCGGGAACTGCAACGCGAGCGGCAGCGCATAGATGATCGCCATAAGCGGCATCCAGACTGCCCAGGTCGCGAGTAAGGTGGGGACGATCTTGTCTCTGTAATGCGCCCAGGTCAGCGCCCGGCGCACGGAGGCCCACGAGAAGCCTTCGTTCTTCCATTCGTAAATCAGCACCTCCGTCGGCGCGGCGAAGAATGGGTTGTAGCCCAACATGTCGACGCAAAGCTTCGCCGCCAGGACTGGCACCGTAACGATGTCGCCGAACCAGAATGCATTAAGGCGATACATGCCGTCGACGAGCACGCCGTCCATGCCCCACGTCGGGACGGTGAAGGCGAGGTTGCGGAAGTTTGCGCGGCGCACGCATCCGTGTTGAAAGAAGAAGATGACGAACAGCTCGGGCACGATCGCGCCCGCGATGATGCTGCTGATCAAAATGAAGGCCATGCCGTAGTTCCGGCGAAGTTCCGAAAGGCGCTCGAGCGCATGCGCGACGGCCGGACTGGTGTAGTAGCCGATGAGGAGCGCGAGCATCACAGCCTGCAAAATCAGCGCCGGCTTCGCGTTCGCGCGCGCGGCGTCCCAGCCGATCGTGAGCGGCGTTCGTCCCTGCGCGTTGCTGCTGACCGCCATGCGCGCAAGCTGGCGGCGCGGCGTTCGCGATCAAGTGGAAAGGCGATTACATTCGCGCGTGAAACCGCTGATCACCGGGATGCTGCTGAACGAACTCGAGGAGTTCGTGCGCAGCCGGGATTTGCCGGTGTATCGCGCGAAGCAGATCACGGACTGGGTTTACAAAAAGCGCGTCACCTCGTTCGACGCGATGAGCGATTTGCCTAACGAGTTGC
This sequence comes from Chthoniobacterales bacterium, assembly GCA_045809985.1. Lineage (GTDB taxonomy): Bacteria > Verrucomicrobiota > Verrucomicrobiia > Chthoniobacterales > UBA10450 > JACCTI01. The sequence goes on from JBJMWV010000238.1 coordinate 1,229, forward strand.
GCACGCAGCTCGCGGAGCACTTTGAATTTCCGCCGCACGAAATCGTGCGCGTGCTCGGCTCGGACGATACCACGCAGAAGTTTCTCTTCCGTTTGCGCGATGGGAACCTGATCGAGTCGGTGCTGATTCCGGCGTCGCCTGCGCTCTACGGCGAACGCTCGGATCGCCGGACGATCTGCGTGTCGAGTCAGGTCGGCTGCGCCTACGGCTGCAAGTTTTGCGCGAGCGGACTCGACGGCTGGACGCGCAACCTCGACGCGGGCGAGATCGTGCAACAACTGATCGGCGTCGAACAGCGCAGCGGCGAGAAGATCGACAACGTCGTCTTCATGGGAATGGGCGAGCCGCTTGCAAACCTGAAGAACCTGAAGCGCGCCATTCAGATCATCAATCAGCCATGGGGACTCGAGATCGGCGCACGGCACATCACGGTTTCGACGAGCGGACTCGCGCCGCAGATTCGCGAGTTAGCCGACGATCCGACGCAATTCCGGCTGGCGCTTTCGTTGCACGGCGCGACGGATGAAGTGCGCAGCCAGATCATGCCAGTGAATCGCAAGTATCCACTGCCCGTGTTGCTTGAAGCCTGCGACGCCTATGTGGCGAAGAAGCGCCGCATGATGTTCGAATACATCCTGATCAATGGGATCAATGACACCGACGAGCAGGCACATGCGCTGGCGCGAATCGCGCGGCGTTTGTCGGCGAAGATCAACTTGATTCCGTACAACACGGTCGAAGGACTCGAGTGGTCACGGCCTTCGCGGAACCGTCAGGAGCGGTTTCATTCGATCCTGCGAGAGCACGGCGTCATTGCGACGTTGCGGCGCGAGAAAGGTCACGACATCGCTGCGGCTTGTGGTCAGCTGCGCTTGCAAACCAAGCGCGCCGAAGCGGAAGCCACGCTTCCGGCGTAACGCTACTTCGCTTCCCAGGAGAGGCCTTCGGTGAAGATCTTCACCTCGCTACCTGCGCCTTCTGGTTTCACAAAAATCGTGAGCGCGCCTTCTCCGCGTTTGCGCTTCAGGATTGCGGACGAAGGAGTAACGAGATCGCTGCCATCTTTGCTCCAGCCTTTTGCTTTTAGGCTCGCATCCATCTCTGTGCAGACAGCTTTCACGTTGGCTTTGCTCTTGAAGAGCACATGCTCGACGACATCCTTGTATTCAACGTCGGAGGCATCCTTCGTCAGCGGGAGATCCTTCACGTTCAGCGCACTCGCCGATGACTTTGGGACGTCATCATCGTCATCGGGTTTCGCCGTTCGTTTGCCGCTCTGCTTCGCAGGCTTCTCTGCCTCCTTCTTTTCCGCGACCTGAAACTCCTTCGGAATTTCGCCGAGTGGCGCGACGAACTTCAGATTCACCTCCCACTTCTCGCCGAACGTGTCGACCTGACCGTCAGTGGCCAGCTCACCTTCGACCTTCCCGTTCTCGAAACTGAAGTCGCGCGTGCTGATCGAGCCAATCGAGCTGAAGCCCTGCTTCTGATGCGCACTGTGCGCTACCTGACAGCCGAAGATGCCGCCATCTTCGTGCAACGAGATCACGAGTGCGCTGCCGAACTTGCCGAAGCCTGCATCGAAGTCGGGCTTCCTGGCCTTTGAATGATCTTTCTCGGTGAAGACAAGCACGATGCTCGGTTTGTCGTTGAAAGGTTCCCGCCACTGAGCGGAGACGAACGCGATTTTCCCGTCCTTGCCGTTACCCGTGAACGTGCCCGTGACCGACGGCTTCACGTTCGCCGCGGGGCCCGGCTTCTTCGTCGGCGGAAGCGATGCGCCCGCCGCGAGTAATGGCGTGTCGAAGTGGACGTCGAAGCCGGAGTGGAAGCTCGTCTCGGTGTCGACCGGCTGACTGGCTTTGCCGGTTGCGCGGCCATCCTGGATCTTCAGTTCGGCCGTTCCCTTGCCACTGCCGCCACTCAGCGAAGTGTTGCCTACACCGGCGCTCCAACGAGTCAGTGCACCCGCCTTGGTGAACTCGAGCTTTAGGTAGGGACGATTGAAGCTCGCAGCGTGACCGTCCTTTTCTTCTGCGCGTGCTTCCTTGAGTTTCTCTGCGCTGACCGGCTGGCCGCTCAAAACGACCACGATCGCATTCTCATCATCAATCGTCGTCTCATAAGCGAGGACGTGCTTCAGCTGATAGCTCTTGTCTTGACTGTTGAGTGTCCCGCCATTCGCGACGGTCGCTTCCTCCGCACGAAGCGCTCCGGTTCTGCTGCAAAGCGCAATCGCGAGCAGCAAAGTAATGAAGAGTTTGCTCATGGACCGAGCGGGTTACGCGAACTGGCGTTTCTTCAGGACGAGCGCCACGACGATACCGAGGCAGATAAACCCGACGAGCTGCGTGAACATGTAAGCCGCGGTGTAGGTGCTCGGGTAGCGATACCAGTTCCAGTAGGGAACGTTGGTCGCAATCGCAGCGAGAACGCCAAGGCCGGTAACGAACGCGACGCGTCCGCCAAAGCTCCCGATGCGCGTTTGCGCGAGGAGGAAGACGGCGAGAAGCGCCTCGATCAGTTCGGTCACGAACTCGACCGCGAGATGTTTCGGGAAATTGAACCCGCGGGGCGAATGGTAGATCAGCAGACCCGAAGGCTGCGTCTCGTAACGTGCCTCGAGTTGCTGCATCGCGGCTTGTTTTTCCGCGCGGGAGGCATCCGGCGAAAGACCTGTTCCTGGGAACAGGTACATGCCGTCGTTCTTCAGGTTCGACTGCATCGCCGCGACGACCGCGGACTCGTTAGGCAGTTCCGATATGCCGGCTTCGCCGAGCGGCAGGAAGGTGTGCGCGACAAACATCCAGATGAACATCGCGATCGCGCCAAAGATCGCGGCAAGCAGTATTCGGGGAGTCATTCGGCTCGCAGTGTTTTGAGTCGCCGCGCCTGGTGTAAAGCAAAATGTCCTCGCCGAATCCGAGAGACTCACCGCGCAAAACCCTTTTGCGCTGCTCCTTAAGCTAGCCTAAAAAGAAGCATGCCCGAGTACGACCACGAGCCCGAAAGAGCGTGGGACGAGTACGAATGGGAGCGATTTCTGCAGCAGCAGGACCAGAAGACCGAAAAGTACATGGAGCTGCTCGAGAAGTACCTCGATCATCCCCAGCGCGATCAAATCATCGCGCGCGAGATGGGTTGGACGCAGCTCGTGAACAGCGAGGATTGGTCGGAGGAAGTCGACGCAATGCTCGACGATGAGAGTGGCGATGACGAATACGCCAGCGCCGACGAGCAGATCGCGAACGCAAGCGAGGGCTTCGAAGATCACAGTCTTTATCGCGCGGCATTCGCGCTGACCGTTTGGATTGATCAGCTCTTCGATGAAACGCCCGCGCTGCAAAACGATCCTGCCGCGGTGAAGCTAGCGACGCACTCCGCGCTCGCGAGTGCGAAATTGGCCGCAGCGTTAAGTGACGATGACGTCGATGAACTTGGGATGACAATCGCGTATCTGAAGCGAGCGCTAAAGGCGATTACGACATCTATGGAAGCTGCCGCGCAGTTGCTCAACGAGCGCCTGATTTCGCCCCGTCAACACGCCGTCGTGAAGCAGCGATTATTTCAGGTGAGGGATGGCATAATTTCCCTCATGGGCGAATACCGCGGCGAATGGCTCAGGCGTTTCGGCAGCCTTTGATGCCTAAAGTCGTGGGCGTTGAATGAATTAGCGCCGGTTCCGTCCAACATGCATACGGAAGCGAACCCGGCTGAAGCCGAAGTTTCGGATCAAGATCTGGTACACTTGTGTCAGAAAGGTGACACCGAAGCCTTCGACCAACTGGTCGGCCGCTACCGAACACGAGTTTTTGGAATGATTTACAACATGGTGCACAGCGAGCAGGACGCCTGGGATTTGGCCCAGGATAGTTTCCTGAAGGCGTGGAAATCGATCGGCCGCTTTCGTGGCCAGTCGAGCTTCTACACCTGGATCTATCGCATCGTGATGAACGTGACGATCGATTGGCTGCGCAAGAAGCAGGTCAAAGGATCGGGCGCGGAGTTTAATGACGAAGTGCAGTTGCGCGAGATCGATCCCGCTTCGCGCACGGTGCCGAAAGCCGATGCTCTACCGCACGAGCGGATGAAGCAGACGGAGATTCGCGAACGGATCGATGCCGCGATCGCCCAGCTCACGCCGGAACATCGCGCGGTCATTTTAATGAAGGAAATCGAGGACATGCAGTATCACGAGATCGCAGAAGCGCTCGGCTGTTCGATCGGCACCGTGATGTCCCGGCTGTTTTACGCGCGCAAGAAACTCCAAAACATCCTGAGAGACCTCTATGAAAACGTTTGAGGAAAATTTCACCGCCTGGATCGACGGGCAGTTGACCGGAAAAGAACTCGTCGAATTCGAAGCTTCGCTGCCGGACAAAACGGCGGCTGAAGCGGAGAAGCAGGAAGCGAATAAGCTTGGCTCTTTTCTCAAGGAGCAGATCGGCGCGCCTGTGATGTCGAACCAGGAGTTCTTCCATCATCAGCTGCGTGAGGCGATCGCACGCGATGCGGCGGCTGAGTCGCGTCCGCTTGCAACGCCGGTGCGTGAGACTTGGTGGTCGATCCAGCGACTGGTCTGGGCTGGTGCTGCTTCGCTCGCGCTTTTCGTTGTCTGCACGTTCTTCGTCATGCGCGAGCAGCCAAACGCGGGTCAGTCCAGTTACCTGACGCAGATCACGAACGCACGGATCGATCCGGTCGTTAGTCCGAATGCCACGATCTCCGTCTTCCCGGTCGACAGTGAGAAAGAGCGCGTGACTGTCATCTGGATCGACGGTCTGCAATCGCTCCCGTCGGAGTACGCAGCCAAGTAACGTGATGGCGGCGCGCGCGATTGTCCCAATGCTCGCCGCGCTCCTTGTCGCGTGCAGCACTGCGGTGTCAGCGTCTGCGTCGGAGACGGTTTGGAGCGGACTCGTTCTGGCGAGCAATGCTCCTGAGCCGACGCCTGTCCCCGCCGAGCTGAGCAAGCTCGAAGGCACGCTGAAGCAGCTCTTCGGCTACAACCAGTTCGAGGTCATCGGGCAGTCGCGAAACAAGCTTAAGACCGGCGAGGAAAACTGGCTCGCGAAGAGCAAATACTTCTCGCTGCATGTTGATTCCAAGACGGCGCAGAAATCCGGATACCTGCTGAACCTTCAGCTCTTCCAGGAGCAGAAGCTCCTCCTCGAGACTGACGCGAAGCTGACCAAAAGCAGCCCTCTAGTCGTGCGCGGACCGCAGGTCGGCGACGGCCAGTTGGTCCTGCTGCTAGTGCTCGAATAGCTGCGCGGAAAGCGCAGATGCAAACTGCGCCGAGTTTCGTTTAGTGAGCGGATGCGCATTCGCTCATTTCTTTTCGCGTTGTTGCTGACGGTAGCCGGCACGTTTGCGGCGGAACAGCCGTTCAACTTCGAAAGCACACCGGGCAAACTTCCGAAGACGATTGTGCCGGAAGAGTACGCGGTGCGCATCACCCCGGACATCAAGAAGCTCACCTTCACCGGCTCGGAGACGATCAAGCTGAACGTTCGGCAGCCTGCGCGTGAGCTGGTCTTGAATTCCGCGGACATCCAGATCGCGAGTGCTTCCGTTGACGACAAGCAGATCGACAAGGCCGCGATCAAGCTCGACCCGAAAGAGCAAACGCTGACGATCGCGTTGCCTAACGAGTTGTCACAAGGCTCCCACACGCTCGCGCTCAACTTCTCCGGCAAGATCAACAATGCCGGCTTCGGGCTGTATCACGCGCCCTATCAAGAGCACCGCACCGGCGCGAAGAAGGATATGCTCGGCACGCAGTTCGAAGCGACCGATGCGCGGCGGATGTTCCCATGTTGGGACGAACCCAGCTTTCGCGCGCGCTTCCAACTCACCGCCGTCGTTCCGGAGAACTGGACCGCGGTTTCAAACATGCCGGTTGAGAAGGAAACGAAACTGCGCGGCGGGAAAGAAGTTCGCTTCGGAATGACGCCACCGATGGCTTCGTATCTCAATGTCTTCTGCGCCGGTGAACTCGACGCGATCGAGCAGCAAAACGGGAGCGTCCTGCACCGCGTCACCGCCACTAAAGGCAAAGCGGAAATGGGCCATTACGCACTCGAGAGCGCGCAGCAGATCGTCAATTTCTACAACGACTACTTCGGCGTCGCGTTCCCATTACCGAAGCTCGACGAGATCGCGGTGCCCGGCGGTTTTGGCGGCGCGATGGAGAACTGGGGCGGCATCGTCTACTTCGAGAGCGGCTTGCTCTTCGATCCGCAGATATCGTCGTCAAGGACCAAGCAAGGCATCTACTCGGTCATCGCGCACGAAGTTGCGCATCAATGGTTCGGCGATCTCGTGACGACGGCGTGGTGGGACAATATCTGGCTGAACGAAGGCTTCGCTTCGTGGATGGCGAGCAAGTGCACCGCAAAGTTTAATCCTGATTGGGAAGTGTGGCTGCGCCGCGACGAATCGCGCGACCCCGCACGCCGCGGTGGTATCCCCAAGGAAGCAGCCATGGAAGGCGACGCGCGCTCCACCACGCATCCGATCCAGCAGAAGATCGAGACGGAAGCGCAAGCGAACAGCGCCTTCGACGACATCACTTACAAAAAAGGCCAGTCCTTCCTCCGGATGTTGGAGAGTTTTCTCGGCGAAGATGTTTTCCGCGAAGGACTGCGACGCTACATGGCGGCGCACAAATTCTCGAACGCGACGACCGCCGACCTGTGGAATTCCCTGAGCGAAGCGTCCGGCAAACCCGTCGGCGAAATCGCCGCGAGCTGGACGGAACAACCAGGCTTTCCCGTCGTGGTGGTCGCGCGTGACGCGAGCGGCAAGATCACGCTCACACAGGAGCGCTTCACCGTTAACTTTCCGAACGCGCCGCAGCTCGAGTGGAAGATTCCCCTCACCTACTCCGTCGCCGGCGCGGCGCCGGTCAGCGTCTTGATGACATCGAAGACGATGGAGCTTCCGGACATTCCGGCCGAGCGCGCCGTGAAGTTCAACGTCGAAGGCGCGGGCGATTATCGCGTCCAGTATGACGAAGCTTCCTGGAAGCTGCTCCTCGCGGAGTTGCCACAGATGAGCATGCCGGACCGCGTCAATCTGCTTAGCGATGCGTGGGCACTCGTGCAGGCAAATCGCGCTCCGCTCGCGCTCTACCTCGATCTCGTGGGCAGAATTCCGAGTCACACTGAGCTCGCGGAACAGGATCAGATCATGACCGCATTCCAGATGATCGACGGTCTCCTGCGCGACAATCCTGTGCGTGAACAATTCCAGCAGTATGCGCGTTCCGTTCTGCGACCCTCGTTCGACAAAGTCGGCTGGGATGCGAAGCCTAACGAGTCGCCGCGCATGGCGACCTTGCGCGCGAGCCTCGTCAGCACACTCGCCGATTTTAACGATCCGGAGATCATCACCGGCTGCCACGAACGCTTCGCGAAATATCTGAAGGACCCGAAGTCACTCTCGCCGGACCTGCGCGCTCCCGTGCTCGATGTCATCGGCCGTTTCGCTGATGAGAAGACTTGGAAGAAGCTGCACGAGCTCGGCCTCAAGACGACTAGCATCGAACAGAAGCAGGAATACTACGTGGCGCTCACTGCACCGGTGGATCCGAAGCTCGCGCAAGCGACGCTGCAGCTTGCACTCACCAACGAGTTGCCGACGAGCCGCGCGCTCTACCTACTCCCGCGCGTTGCGCGCAACGCCGGACACGCCGATCTCGCCTGGGACTTCGCAAAGGCGCACATGAAGAACTTGTTAGGCAAAGCGGACGCGCTCGCGATGAACAGTTTCGCTCCAGGCCTTTTTAGCTTCTTCTCCGACGCTGCCCGCATCGACGAGCTGAAGGCTTACGCGAAAGCAAACCTTCCGCCTGAATCAGAGCCGCAGGTCGAGAAGGCTGCGGATGAAGTGAGTTTCCGCGCTGATTTGAAGAAGCGCCTCGTCGAAGAGCTCTCGAATCCGAAGCTGCTGCAAGAGCCGCGCGGCTGAACCTGGCAATGATCTAGATCACCGGACGTTCGCGCGGCATCTCTGCGATGCGGCGCGACTCGCGTTCTTCCGCCGCGAGCCAGCTCGCTTGTCGCCAACCGGCGAGTGCGCGGCTGAGGAGGAAGAACGACATCACGATTAGCCAGATCGACCATTGCAGGACGGCGTAGAGCGCGAGCCCGGCACCGCCAATCAACCCGATGACACACGCGACCTGCAGACTGCGGATCCGGCCAAACGGAAACCAAAGCACTGCGCGCAGAATTTGACCGCCGTCGAGCGGGTAGATCGGCAGGAGATTGAAGATCAGGATCACCGTGTTGATCAGGGCGATGTAGCGAATCAGCCGGAAGAGATCAGGCGCTTGAAAGGCCCAGCCGAGGTTGCGCGCCATCATTAGGAGCAACGCGAGAATCGGCACGAGCACGATATTAACGAGTGGTCCCGCGGCTATGCTCCAAAGCATCGCGCCGGGTCGCGGCGGCGGACTAACGAATGCAATCCCACCGAGCGGCCAAAGGACAATCTGCTCCGCATGTCCGCCAGTTTGCCGGCAGGCCAGCGCGTGTCCGAATTCATGCATGAGCACAATCGCGAAGAGCGCGAGGTATTCGTAAACCGCCCAGATCGGTTTGCTGTAACGCGAAGACATCGTCTGGACCTGGTAGGCTCCGACGAGCAACCAGGTGAAGTGCAGGAAGACGGTGATCCCCGCGATTTTGAAGAGACGGATTGAACCAGACTGCATCGGCCCGAACGTCGGCTGCTTCGTTCGCCCGCGCTACTTCTTCTCTCGCGTGCCGCCCTCGCCGGTCAGCGGCACGAACTGCACTGGCAGGACTGTTCGCGTGCGCACTTTGCCGCTGACGTCTTTCTCAACCACGAGCAGCCGCTGCTTCGCGGAAGTTGAGCCGACTGGAATCACCATCCGGCCGCCGGGCTTCAACTGCTCGAGAAGCGGCGCGGGAATCTGGCTCGCCGAAGCAGTCACAATGATGCCGTCGAACGGAGCGACCTTCGGCAGGCCCGCGTAGCCGTCGCCGTAGATCACGTGCTTTTCGTCGAGGCCAAACTTCCGCAGGCGCGCAAGCGCTTGCTTCTGCAACGGCTCCACGATTTCAATCGTGTAAACGTTCGGCGTAAATTTCGTCAGAATCGCCGCCTGATAACCGCTGCCGGTGCCGACCTCGAGAACCTTCCAGTTCGGCTGCGGATTCAGCAGTTCCGTCATCATCGCGACGATGTAGGGCTGGCTGATCGTCTGCCCGTAACCGATCGGCAGTGGACGATCCGTATAGGCGTCAGCTTGGACTGACTGCGGCACGAACCAATGCCGCGGCACACTGCGCATTGCCTCCAACACCTTAGGATTTTGAATGCGCAGATGATCTTCGACGTGCGAATCCGTCCCGGTAATTCGCGGCGCGGAATCGCCGGACAAACTCGGCGGCGGCGCAGAAGGCTGTGTGCGTCGACCGAAGTGCGGATGGACTAACTGATCCTCCACCATGCGCGCGCGTTCGGCCGCGCGATCGTCTTGTGCATCAATCCAGCGCGGAACCGACACGCACATCGCGACGGTGATCAGAAGCGATACCCGGCTTCCCCTTACCCTCATAACCCGCAGGAAAATACGCCTGCTCGGCGCCAGGCAATACCGCGTCGTTAAAGCGTCACCGAGTTGCCGCCGTCATCCCGCGGCAAGAGCAGACGCATCGGCATCATGGATGATTCCTTGAAGCCGTAGCGCTTGAAAAGCGCCTGCGATGCGACCTCGGGTCGATCCGTAAGCAGCGTGATGCGAAGGAAATTCTTCTGCTTCGCGAAGTCGATCGCGTACTGCAGCAGCTTCGAGCCGTAGCCTTTCCCGCGGTAACGGTCGTGCACCACGAGATCCTCGAGCGTGATGACAAACCCACCTTCAGCCGTGCTGATGGTGAAGAGCAAATTGATCATCCCGACGATGGCGCGGTCTTCCCGCAGCACGAAAACACGCCCGCGATTTGGTTGTTCGAAAATGAGCCGGAGACCGTGCAGCTGCTTATGCTTGTCCGGGCAGAAGTCGCTCTCGGCGCTGAAGAGCTCGCCGAGAAGCTCGGACAATTCGTCCAAGTCCTCGAACGTGGCCGGTTCGATCACGACTTCGCTCATGCGCGGTCGGTTATTCCACAAAGGCGGAGAAGTGGCAATTGGCATCCCGACTCCATACGGAGCACGCTGCGGAAAGTTCCGGATTTTGAGGGCGTAAACCGCGAATTGACAAACAGGGCGTCATCCCTACTTTACCCGCTCTCTGTCGCCGTCCGCGGTGACAGTTTGCTTATGAAACGCACACTGCAGCGCTCGAAACGGACCCGGAAACGTCAGCATGGTTTTCGTGCGCGGATGAGCACCAAAGGCGGCCGCGCCACTCTCGCGCGCCGTCGTCAGCGTGGCCGTAAGCGCTTGCTGCCGAAGGGCGCCGACGTGCAGTACGCGCGGCATACCCAAGCCTAACGCTGTAGCGCATCGAGCGCTCCTGCGTATCCGGTTAACTCCAGATATCCGCGGCCTTTGATCGCATGCCCATCGCGCGTGCCTTCCGCATCGATCGCGCCTTCCCAATACGCTAGCGGCATTAACGCCAGCTCCTGATTCTCGACCGCGGCGCGAACGGTGAAGTTGATCCCGCGCTCCGGTAACTCAATCCGCCAGCTGATCGGATAATTCGCCCCAGTCTTCCCGCTCTTCCAAAATGTGAGCGGCGTCATCCGAAACGCGCTCGCCGGCAGATGCGTAGTTGCGCCGCCGGCCGCGACGAGCGTCCCGCTCGAGCTCGGATCCGGCGCGCCGTTCTTCAGCCGCATTTGATAGAGCATCAACTCCGTCCCGTCACCGAACTGCACGGATAGCCAGTTCCAGCCGATCTGGTCCGGCGCGAGCTGATTCGTCGCCCATTCGTGATCGAACCAGCTCTCGCCCGTGACCTGAAATTTCTTGCTGCCAATCTGCACCTCGCCATTACTCGTTAGGCGCGTGAGCGAGTAATAATGCGATGCATGACCTTCGCTCGCAGCCTTCTCGCTGATGCCATTTTCCCCCTGGATGGCCGGCGGCTTAGCCGATTCAAGCTGCAGATCGATTCCGACTTCCTTCGTG
>JBJMWV010000239.1:0-2048 GCA_045809985.1 Chthoniobacterales bacterium
GACACCGCGGTGCGACAGCAACTCGAGGAGTCGTTAGGCGCGGCGGGCCGCAATGCTTTGCCGACGCCGTCCCTCGCCGATGATGAGATCAGTCTCGCGATGCCCCGCTCGGAATGGGATCGGCTGGCGTCGTCCGTGATTTCGGCGGCGGAAGCTTCGGGTGGATCGGCAATCCGGGATGATCGCGAAAATGAAGTGCTCATTACGGCGTCGCTTCCCCGCTCGCGCGCGGGCGAGTTTCGTCGGCAGGTTCTCGGACCGAATGCAGCTGCGCCTGCGGCAATAGATGCATCGAGCGAGACGGCGACGGTGCAGGTGAGGATCGCTGAATCCGCTAAATGATCGCAGTCGCGTTCGCGCTGCCGGCGGAAAGTTCTGATTTCGTTAAACTGCTCAACGATCGCCGGAACACAGCGCGCGGTTTGGCGGGAGAGCTGCACGGGCATCAGATTCAGGTTCTGCATACCGGAGTCGGCGCCGCGGAAGCACACCAGCAGCTCGGTTTCTTTTTCGCTGAGCCTCCGCTTCCGCAGCTCATGATCAGCGCGGGATTCGCCGGCGCGCTGAATGACGAACTCGATGTCGGCGATCTCTTGTTAGGCGAAAACTACTCCGATCCACTACCAGCCGCGGCGGTGACGAGTGCCGTGATTCATCGCGGACAACTCGCTACCGCCGACGTGATGCTCGATTCAACAGCAGATCGCCGGCGTCTCGCGGAATCGACCGGAGCAATCGCAGTCGATATGGAGACGCAATTCGTGCATGCGAGTTGCCGCTTGCTCGGCGTGCCGATGCTCTCGTTGCGCGCGATCACCGATACGCCGCAGCGTCCGTTCCCCGCTCCGCCGTCGGTTCTGTTCGATGTGGAGCGACAGAAAACGAACATTCCGCGGCTCGTTGGGTACTTGATTACGCACCCGCTCGCGATTCCAAGGCTGATCGCATTTTCGAAGCGCGTCGCACTCGCGCGACGCAGCCTAACGAATGCTTTGGATCAGCTGCTGCGCGCGCCGCTTGTATAGATACGCGCTTCCGCGGGCTCAACGTGCACGAGCACGTCGGCAATGCGCGGATCGGTTTCGCGGATCGTCTCTTTCACATCGTGCGCGATCTCGTGGCCGTGCCGCACGCTGATGTCGCCGTCGACTTTCAAATGCAGGTCGACGTAGAACTGCAGCCCCATTTTTCGCACGAGACATTTCTCGACGCCGACGACACCATCGACGCGACGCGCGGCTTCGCGGATCGGACCGCAGACATCGCCGCGCGGTGCGGTATCGAGGATTTCGTGAAGCGCGGGGCCGATGAGCAACACGCCATTTGTCGCGATAACGGCGCAGGCGAAGAGCGCAGCCCAGTCATCGGCGCTTTCCCAACCGGGGCCGCCGATCAGCGCGATCGAGATACCGATGAACGCCGCGATCGAGGTGAGCGCATCGGCGCGATGATGCCAGGCGTCGGTTTTTACCGCAGTGCTTTCGACTTCGTGACTGAGACGATCTACCCGGCGAAACAGAAACTCTTTCACCGCCACAACCACAATCAGCACGCCAAGGGTGAATGGCGCTGGCGCGTGATGCGGGGTGCGTATTTCGCGGATGCTCTCCACCGCGAGACCAACTGCTGCGGCAAGCACGATGGCAGCGACAATCGCAGCCGCGAGCGGCTCAGCTTTGCCATGACCGTATGGATGCGTTTCGTCGGGCGGACGCGCGGCGAACTTTAGACCGCCCCAGATTACGGCGGAGCCGCCGATGTCGAGCACCGACTCAATGCCATCGGCAATCAGCGCGTAAGCATTCCCGACGACACCCGCGGCAATCTTCACGATCGCGAGCACGAGGTTCAGCAGCATGCCGACGAGCGCGATGCGCGCCGCGCTTTGCAAATTGCTGGCGGGAGTCTTCGCTGTAGGCTGCGCCGCTGGAGCGATCATGCCGAAGACTATACGCGCCGCGATCTATGAATCGCATGGAAATCCCGCGGAAGTCCTGCGCGTTGTCGAGGAGCCGTGGCCTACGCCGGCGGCTGATGAAGTTGTGGTC
>JBJMWV010000240.1:0-6276 GCA_045809985.1 Chthoniobacterales bacterium
CGCGCCGCGGCGCTTCGTCACGAGTCATTCAGCAAGATTGCTTTTGCGCCCATCGCGCATCGGCGACAGCATGCCGATCAAACCGGAGAAACACTCATGAACTGGAAAGCCGTCATCCTCTCATTCGCCCTCGCCGCAACTGCTTTCGCGCAGAAGAAGCCGTTCACCTTCGAAGACATGATGAAGTTGAAACGGCTGAGCGAGCCGGTGCCGTCGCCTGATGGCAAATGGGTCGTCTTCGCGATGCAGGACGTCGATCTCGCGGCGAACACGAAGAAGTCGCACCTCTGGATCGTGCCGGCCAACGGCGGCGAGGCTCGGCGTTTGAACGAAAGCGAGAACGAAGAGGAACGCGCTCGCTTTTCACCCGACGGCACGAAGCTCACCTTCACCTCGAAGGCGACCGACCCGACGCAGATCTGGATGTGCGCGTTTGATTCGAACAACGGCACCGTAAGTGACGCGCATCAGGTGACGCAGATCTCGACCGGCGCGGACGGCGGCATCTGGTCGCCGGATGGGAAGAACATCGTCTTTACCTCGAGCGTCTATGCCGATTGCAAAGACGACGCGTGCAACAAGCAGCGCGATGACGAGCTCGGGCAGAGCAAGGTGAAGGCGAAGATCTTTACGCGGCTGCTCTACCGGCATTGGACCTCCTACATGGATTTCAAGCGCAGCCATCTCTTCGTCATCAGCGCGCGCTCCCGCGCGGGTGAAGGCGGGTCAGTGCCGGCGCACGACATGACGCCGGGCGATCACGATGTTCCGCCATTCAATCTCGGCGGTCAGGACATGTATGCCGTTTCGCCGGACGGGCAGGAAGTCGCTTACACGAGCAACCACGACGAAGTCGAAGCGATCAGCACAAACAACGACATTTGGCTGGTGCCGATCGGAGGCGGCGAGGCGAAGAAGATCTCGACCAGTCCGGGTAACGACCACACGCCGGTTTATTCGCCCGATGGAAAACACATCGCCTGGAAATCGATGGCGCGCGCTGCCTTCGAAGCCGACAAGGACTCGCTCATCATTTATCAGCGTCAGTCTGGACAGATGCGCAATGCGACGGCTGACTGGGATCGCTCCGTTGGATCGCTGACCTGGTCACCGGATTCGAAGACGCTCTTCTTCACCGCGGAAGATCACGGCGAAGCGCCGATCTACTCGTTAGGTCTGGATGCGAAACAGCCGACTGAGCTGGCGCGGTTGTTTGCCGACGATCTCGTGTTTGGCGCGAATGGGCAGCTCTTCTTCTCACGCATGTCGATCAGCGCGCCTACCGAGGCCTGGCGCATCGACACGAGCGCGGGCAAATCCGAACCGGTCGCGGTCACGCATGTGAACGACGCAATCCTCTCGCAGATCGATATGCAGCCGATGGAGTCCTTCACCTTCAAAGGCGCGAACAACGATGACGTGCAGGGTTTCATGATCAAGCCGCCCGGCTTCGAGCCTAACAAGAAGTATCCGCTGAAGTTTCTAATTCATGGCGGACCGCAGGGCGCATGGGGTGACGATTGGAGTTATCGCTGGAATCCCGAGCTGTTCGCCGCGCTCGGCAACTACGTCGTGGTCACGATCAACTTCCACGGTTCGACCGGCTACGGCCAGAAGTTCACCGATTCAATCAGCGGCGACTGGGGTGGCAAGCCGTTCGAGGATTTGATGAAAGGACTCGATTACGTCGAGAAGACTTATCCGTTCGTCGACAAGAGTCGCGAGGCTGCGCTCGGCGCGAGCTACGGCGGTTACATGGCGAACTGGATTCTCGGCCACACCGATCACTTCAAGTGCATCGTGTCGCACGACGGCATGTTCAACAGCGAGAGCGCGTGGGGCACGACCGAAGAGCTGTGGTTCAACGAGTGGGAGTTCAAGGGCACGCCTTTCACCAATCGCGAGCTGTATCGCAGATGGTCACCGCACCTCTTCGCGGATAAGTTCAAAACTCCGACGCTGGTGGTGCATGGTCAGCTCGATTACCGGCTCGACGTGAGCGAAGGGATGCAACTGTTCGGCACGCTGCAACGCCTGAAAGTGCCATCGAAGTTCCTCTACTTCCCCGACGAAGGTCACTGGGTGCTGAAACCACAGAACTCGCAGCTTTGGTACAAGACGGTGAACGACTGGGTCGACCAGTGGTGCGGCGCCAAGTAGCGCGCCCGACTTAGCTCGACATCACCTGCGAGCGAGCGTACGAGTGCGGCCATGATCGGCGCAGCCAAACTCTACTTCATCATCTTCGGCGTCCTCACGATCATCGGCGGTATCATCGGCTATGTGAAAGCCGGCAGCATGGCCTCAATCATCGCCGGTTCCGTTGCGGGAATCCTGATCCTCGTCGCAGCGTTTCTCCTCCCCGCGCATGTCACGCTCGCGCTTGTTCTTGGACTCATCCTTTCGCTCGCGCTCGCCGGGCGCTTCGTCCCCGCATTCATCCACAAAGGCGGAATCATGCCCGCCGGTTTAATGTCAGTCCTGAGCGTGATCGGCGTGCTCGTCGCGCTCGCTGCGCTCTTCAAACGCTAGGCGCGCGTGGGATTTCGCGTGCGCACGTTGCGTTGGTTTGCGCTCCTCCTCTTTCTCGCGCTCTTCAGCGCAGTCGTCCTGCGCTGGATTTCGCTCGAACGCTGGCGCTGGAGCGTGATGCACGAACCGGAGACACCGGAGCGCATCGTCGAAAGAACTCCGACGCCGGAGCCAACGGCGCGCACGCGCGTCATCACAGGCAAGTTGGAAACGGCGCGACTGTTTAACGGCATCACCGTGCGTCCCGCAGTGGAGCCAACACCTGGCCGCGCGGCTTCGGAAGAGCGCGTAGATCCGGAGAGTTACGTCCTCGACTTGAAGTTGCGCATCCGCACGCCCGCGGCGAACCGCACGGTCGACGAGCTCGCGAAAGTGAATCCCGAATTGCCGCGTCTCCTGCCCGGGCTCAGCGCGATGGTGAAGGAGGATTCGCTCTCGCCCTACTTCAATGAGCTCTACGAAACGAAGCTGAAATCGCTCCGGCAGAATCTCAGCCGGCTCGATCAGTTGCTCTCGCGACACAACTACTACGACTGCCAGACCGTGCTCGATCTGCGTCACCCGGATTCGAAACGCAAAGCTGTCCTGCTTCAGTCCGAGATGGATTCGGATGCGGATGGTTCAGACGCCGATCGTGTTCCGGCAGGCAGCGGTACGTCGCCGACGTTCCAGCCCTTCACGAGCTACAAATGGCAGAAGAAAACTAAGAACCCGAATCCCTATCTTCCGCAGCTGGAAGAGAAGGCGAATCGCTTCGAGACGGAATCGAAAACCGCGAATGCCGATCGCAAGCGCGAGCTGAAGAATCTGATCGGCCAAACGCGTGACGAGATCGCCACCCTCAAGGCGTTCAGTTTCCTGATCGGCGCCACCGATCCGTTCATCGTCATTCCGTTCGGGTTCACGAAAACGTCAGGCGCGAAGGTCGGTGATTACGCGGTTGTTATTTCGGAGAACGCGATTTTTCCCGCAATCGTCGGCGACGTCGGCCCCGCTGATAAGACTGGCGAGGCATCGTTGCGCATCGCGAAGGAAATCAGCTCCAGCGCAACGGCGATGAATCGAGCGGTCGATGATCTGAAGATCACTTATCTGATCTTCCCCGGCACAGCGGAGACGTCATTTGGCCCGCCCGATCTCGACAAGATCAACGCGCGTTGCGAAGCGCTCGTGAATGAAATCGGCGGCGCAGGTGTACCGGTGCACAAGTGGGTCAGCATCATTCCGACGCCGACACCGACTCCAACGCCAAGCCCTACGCCTTCGCCGAGTCCGTCGCCGAGCCCCTCAGCATCGCCATCACCAACTAGCTCACCGGACGCATCCCCTTCGCCTACATTTGCCTTCCCGATCCCATCACCTTCTGCGACGCCGCCACCATCTCCGACCGCAACTGTCACGCCGAGCCCAAGCGCGTCAGCAGTCGTTAGGCACAAGAAATCATCGAACAAGGGCTAGAACGAAGTGTCCACCGGACACAGCCAGTTCCGCCATGTCATGCGTTCAAGTTTGAACACGCAGCGCCGTCGCGCCGTCGTAACCTTTCTCAGATGAAAGCGATTTACCGTAGCAAGCTGCTTTGGCTCGTGGCGATCCTCGTAGTCGCGGTGCTGGTCGTGCGCGCAATGCTGCCAATCTGGGTGCGCGATTATGTGAATCGCAAGCTCTCGGAAATCGAAGGCTACCGTGGCCACGTCGCGGATGTGGACATCCATCTCTGGCGCGGCGCGTACACGATTCGCGCGGTCGAGATTAAGAAAATCGAAGGCCACGTGCCGGTGCCGTTCTTCGCAGCGCCGGCGGTCGATCTTTCCGTGCAATGGGGCGAGCTCTTTCACGGCGCGATTGTGGGCGAGATCAACTTCGAACAACCGAAGATTAACTTCGTGAACTCGAAGAGTACCGCGAACACGCAGGTCGGCGTCGACAAGCCATGGGCGCAGAAGATCAAGGAGCTCTTCCCGGTGAAGATCAACCGCTTCACCGCCCGGAACGGCGAGGTGCATTACCGCGATTTCAGCCGCGAGCCGAAAGTGGATGTCGTGATCGACCGCGTTGCCATCGTTGGCAGCAATCTGACGAACAGCCTGAAGCTGTCGAAGTCGTTGCACGCTGACGTTGAGATCAAGGGCCGGCCGCTACGCGATGGAACGCTCGCGACCAACATCAACCTCGATCCCTACGCCGCGAAGCCAACCTTCACGATGAAGACGGAGGTCGCCGGGCTGCCGCTTGTGAAGTTGAACGATTTCGCGAAAGCCTACGCCAGCATCACCTTCGAAAGTGGTGTCCTGAAGGTCGCCACCGAGATGGAATCGAAGGAAGGAAATTTCCGCGGCTACGTCGAGCCGGTCTTCGACAACATGTCGATCTTCGATCCGTCACACGACGCCGATAACCCGATTGACTTCATTTGGCAGGGGATCGTCGGCGGGATCACGCGCATCGTTCGGAACCATCCGAAGGACCGCTTCGGCACGCGCGTCCCGATAAGCGGTAGCTTCGATAATCCCTCGCCGGCCATTATGGAAACCGTTTTCAACGTCCTGCGGAATGCATTCGTGAAGGCGTTCACCGGGAAGCTGGGCGACGAGAACATCGATCTCGAGAAGGTGAAGCAGGACCCCGACGCGAAAACGCCTGATAAATAAGCACTCGTTAGGCGAGTAGCTCTTCCAGATCGTCGGTCGTCAGCCCGCTCATCAACGGCTCTTCGCTACCGATCGTCGATTCGCTCGCGCTCCGCTTCTTCGCCTGCAGCTTGACGATCTTTTCCTCGACCGTGTCCCGCGCGATCAGCTTGTAAGCGGTGACAACACGCGTTTGCCCGATGCGGTGCGCACGATCCGTCGCCTGCGCTTCGGCGGCGTAGTTCCACCACGGATCGAAGTGAATCACCGTGTCCGCCGCGGAGAGATTTAAGCCGACGCCGCCGGCTTTCAGGCTCATCAGGAAAACGGGGATGTTCGCGTCGGCTTGGAATCGGTCGACCACGCCTTGGCGATCTTTCGTCGAGCCGTCGAGATACGCGAACGGAATTTTGTCCGCATCGAGCCGCTCGCGAATGAGCGCGAGCATCGATACGAACTGACTGAAGACCAGCACGCGATGACCGCCGTCGATCGCCTCTTCGAGCAATTCGTCGAGCAACTCGAGCTTCGCCGATCCAGCTTTGTCGCTGACCAAACGCAGATCATTACACACCTGACGCAAGCGCAGCAGACCAACCAACATCTGCATTCGTTTCGCACCATCATTCGCGCCACTACTCGTTAGGCCGGATTGGATCTCGCGCAGCAGACCGTCGTAGGCTGCGCGCTGCGGCGCGGTGAGATCACAAATCACCTGCTGCTCGATCTTCTCCGGAAGTTCCTTCGCGACATCTGTCTTTTTGCGTCGGAGGAGAAACGGCCGCATGCGTCGCGCGAGACGGCGTTGCACGTCTGGGGCTTCGCCACGCGCGAGCGGCTGCTCGTACCGCTCGCGGAAATCTGCACGACTGCCGAGATAACCGGGCAGCGCGAAGTTCATGATCGACCAAAGATCGCGCACCGAATTTTCAATCGGCGTTCCGGTAAGGACGAAGCGATGCTGCGCGCGGAGCGCGAAAGCCGACTGCGCGTTCTGCGTGTCAGGATTTTTGATGTGCTGCGCTTCGTCGAGCACGGCGCTGGAAAAATTGATGTCACGCAGAGCGTCGATGTCGCGTCGCAACAGTGCGTAGCTTGTGATCACCATGTCGAC
>JBJMWV010000241.1:0-3142 GCA_045809985.1 Chthoniobacterales bacterium
CAACATCCCGAACCCTTGCGAAAGTCCGCGCCCGGCTGCATCGCCGCCCGGCGAAAGAAACATCGCGCCGGCGAGTGCACACAGGATCAGCGCGCCGCACCAGAGTACGATGTGCGAGGCCAGCGCGAGCCCGCTGCGGCCCGGTTTCACCGTCACCGCATCAGGTTCGCCATTCATCTCTCAGTTCGCCTAACGAGCAGTAGCGCGCCGATATTCTTCCAGCGCCTTCGGCATCAGCGCCTGCAACTGCTGGATGCGCGTCTCATGTGAAGGATGCGTGGAGGCAAACTCCGGCGGCGCGCCACCTTCACTCGCCTTCTCCATGCGCTGCCAGAAGCGAATGCTCTCCTGCGGATCGTATCCGGCGCGCGCCATGTACATCAGCCCGATTTCGTCCGCTTCGCTTTCATGTTTGCGGCTGAACGGCATGAGGACTCCAAATTGCGCGCCCGCACCGAGTGCGCCCATCACCGCGCGTTGCTTCTGGTAATCCATGTCGCTCAGCGAAACCGCGACGCCCGTCATCGCCGTTTGCGTGAGGTTTTGTTGGAAGACACGCTGCGCGCCGTGGCGCGAAGTGGCGTGCGCCATTTCGTGACCCATCACAACAGCGAGCGCGGCATCATTCTGCGCGACCGGAATAATCCCTGTGTACACGACGATCTTGCCGCCGGGCAGACAGAACGCGTTCACCTTCCGATCGCGAATCAATGACACTTCCCACTGGAACCCCTCGCCTGCTTTACCTGTAGTCCGCTCGAGCCGGCTCGCGACGGTTTTGACCAACTCGAAGTCCGGACCGGAATCGATCGTCTGCGATTGCGCGAGCACCTGGCGGTAGCTCTGGAAGCCAAGCGCCGCTTCCTCTTGCGTCGACATGCCGACGTGCGCCGCGCGGCCGGTCTCCGGGTTAACGAATTTCTCCGAACTGAAAAACTGATACGCAATGACAATCCCGGCGATCAGGATCGGCGCCCATTTGATGTGACGATTCATGGCGCCTTCCGTTCTACGATGTGGCGCCGCTAAGACAAGGCTGCGCGCGCAATGGACGCCGCCACCCGCATCGTCCATAACTGCGCGATGCTGACGATCGAGCGCGTTTCGAAAAGATTTCGCGGCGGCAACTTCGGTGTGCGCGAGCTCTCGCTCGAGGTGAAGTCAGGCGTGATCGGACTGCTCGGCCCGAATGGCGCGGGCAAGACCACGCTGATGCAGATGATCGCGACGATCACGCGCCCGACAAGTGGACGGATTTTGTTTCACGGAACCGACATCGTGAAACGGCCTAACGAGTTGCGGCGGCGGCTCGGTTATCTGCCGCAGGACTTCGGGGTTTACGACAATCTGACCGCGCTCGAGTTCCTCAGCTACTTCGCCGCGCTCAAAGGCGTCCGCTCCCGCGCGCGAATCATGCAGATGCTCGAAACCGTGAACCTGCACAGCGTCGCGCAACGCCAGGTCGGTGGCTTCTCCGGCGGAATGAAGCAGCGGCTCGGCATCGCGCAGGCGCTGATCAACGATCCCGAGCTCGTAATCGTCGATGAGCCGACCGCGGGTCTCGATCCAGAAGAACGCGTGCGTTTTCGGAACGTGCTTTCCGAGATCGGCTTCGGGAAGTTGGTCATCCTCTCGACGCACATCGTGTCGGACATCGAATCAATCGCGACGGAAATCGCTGTCATGAAGGACGGCGGGCTGCTCACCATTGGACCATCGGAAGCACTACTGCGCGCGGCAGAGGGAAATGTCTGGCAGGCGGTCGTGCCCTCGGAGCAATTCGAGCAACTGCGCACGACCGTGAAAATCTCCAGCGCGGTGCGCAAACCGGACGGCGTGCACATTCGCTTCGTCGGTCCTTCGCCAGCGATTGAGGCGAATGCGGTCGAGCCTGAACTTGAAGATGCATTCCTCTACCTGATGAACTTCAGCGCGAACAAATGAACTCGTTAGGCCGAATCGTCGCGATCGTGAGGGCGGATTTCCTCCTTCGCTTCCGCCGCGTCTCCACTGTCGTGCTCTTCCTGCTCCTGAGCGCGTTCGCGTATGTCTGGGTTCCCGCGCCATCGAGCGGCCGCACGCTCATCCAGATCAACGGCCATCGCGCGATCTACAACTCCGGCGCGATCGGCATGGGCACCGCGTCGCTCGCCATGATCTTCATCGGGCTCTTCGGCTATTACGTGATCTCAAACGCGATCCGCCGCGATATCACGACGCGTTGCGGTCTCGTCGCAGCATCAACGCCGATGCGCTCCGTCGAATACCTGCTCGGTAAGTTTCTCGGCAATCTCACCTTCCTCATCACCTTCACCGGCGGTTTCATGCTCAGCTCGATGGCGATGCTGCTCGTGCGCGGCGAAGCGCGACTCGAGCCGCTTGTGTTCGTTAGCCAATATCTCCTGCTCACGCCGGCCGCGATCATTCTCGTGTCTGCGGTCGCGGTGCTGTTCGAGTCGATCCGCTTCCTCTCCGGCAAACTTGGCGACGTCGCCTACTTCTTTCTCTTCATCACCTTTATCGGCGTTGTCGCGAGCAATGAAGTCAGCGGCGGGCGCATCCCATGGACACGCTGCCTCGATTTCACCGGCTTCGGATTCATGTTCCACGAACTGCAGCACACGCTGCATACCGACTCCGTTTCGATTGGCGCATCCTCATTCGATCCGGCCGCGCCGACCATCATCTTCCCCGGCCTGAGCATGACGCCCGATTGGCTCCTGCCGCGAATCATCTCACTCGTGCTGCCGCTTGGACTGCTGCCCCTGGCCGCGTTGTGCTTCCACCGTTTCGATCCGGTTCGAATCGGGCGCACAACCGGGAAGACGCACAGCCAATGGCTCGGCAAACTTCAGTCGTTCGCGAAGCCGCTCAGCCGACGCGCGGCCGCGATCCTCGCGCTGCCGGCGTTCGGTCACTCGTTAGGCGCAGCAATGTGGATCGATGCGGTGCTCACGCTGACGTTGTCGCCGCTCGTGTTCGTCGCGTTTATTGTCGTGAGCATCGTCTCGTTGTTTTCAAATCCCGCCGCGACGTTGGCGGCTGTCTTCGCAGTTCTGGCGATCACGATTGCTGACATCGCAACGCGTGACATGCGCGCAGGAACAATCGCGAGCCTCTACGCTGTCCCCCGCCTTCGAGA
>JBJMWV010000242.1:0-7350 GCA_045809985.1 Chthoniobacterales bacterium
GAGGAGGAATCTTTTCATGATTGCAGCTATTCTGGTTTTTGTATTGCGCGGCGACACAGTTGTCGAGCGCAAAGTTGTTAAATTTTGATCCGGGGAGTGGTTCTGTTCCAGTGTTCGGGCGCGCGGGTGCGCTCAAATCACGATCAGAACGAGTTTCGCATATGGCTCGTTGTATTGACTCGCGCAAGATAAGTCGAGCGTTGTTGAGGATTTCCTGCAAAATGCGTCGAAAGGCTAACGAACGGTTGGCGTGCCCCGTTAGTAGGAGCACCGAAGGATCCGTAAGTTTTTGGGGCACAGCTAGGGAATTAACGAGAGAGAGGGCGGCGTGAACGATAAACGTGCGCTTCGTTCGTCAGTTTGCTCGCCCATTCAGGATGCTGGTGCGCGAGTCGCGCCGCGTCATCAGCGTTTTCGTCGCATCATCGAAGCGCTCGTTCGCCGCATAAGCCGCGGCGAGTGTGCGCAGAACACCGGGTTCTTTCCCGCGCGATTTCTTTCATCGCGCTCTCGGCCAACGAAAGCGCGCGCGTCGGATTACGCACTGCCGGATCAGGGGAAGTCGCGGCAGCCCAGCCGAGGTTATTCAGCGGCTGCATCGAATGCGGTGAGATCGCGACAGTCTTCTCATAATTGGCGACCGCGTCTCGGGTGCCGCCCTCAGACAACGCTTGACTAACGAGAAGTTAAACGCGCAATCGAACAGCCTGACCTACGGCAACGTTCCCTCGACGGTCGCGCCGGGCGGTAGCTTTACGTTTAGTGTTAATCTTGTCTTCGTCTCGGGCGGCTTGGAAGCGAACGTGAAGGGACTTTCATTGTGGTTCTACCAGATGAATCCTTCGTCAGGCCCATTCACGCTTTCCTTTACCGATCGCGATAATACCGGGTCGTTCTTCGGAAACGTGCAGACGGATAACACGGATTTATTCGGCGATCCTACCGATCCGATGAATAATCCTCCGCGGAACATGCCGCTGAGCCCGATTAATAATCAGGGCGCTGGTTCTCCATATCTGCTGACCGAACGCACGGATCTTGGCGCCGTCGCAAATACGCAGCGCGCCAGCGGGACCTATTTCATCGCTAATATCACGCTGTCTACTGCCGCTAACACAGCACCGGGAACATACACGATTTCCAATACCACCGCCGCGACGACTAACGTCGGCGGCCGAATTTCCGTGACGAACAGCAGCACGGGTCAGCAGACGTTCGCAATCGATCAATCCACTTTCTCGTTCACCGTTATCCCTGAGCCGAGCACCTACGCGCTCATGGCGGTCGGCGCCGTCGCCCTCGGTATGGTCGCTTATCGCCGCCGTGCGGTGAGCTAGACTTAGAGACGTAGATTTATACAGCTCCAGTGGGTTGCCGCTGGAGCTGTTTTGCGTACCACGCAACCTTTTGCTGCTCGCGCGCGCGGCGAGTTTGACGGGCCGGTGCATGGCGACCATATTCCGCGCTCCCGTCGTCCGGGAAACTTCCCCATGGATAAGATCCGAAACATCGCCATCATTGCGCACGTCGATCACGGCAAGACCACGCTCGTAGATCAACTGCTGCGCCAATCGGGCACCTTCCGCTCGAATCAAAAAGTCGAGGAGCGGATGATGGATTCGATGGATCTTGAGCGCGAGAAGGGGATCACGATTCGCGCGAAGAACGCCGCCTTTCAGTGGAACGGCTACCGCGTCAACATCGTCGACACCCCGGGCCACGCTGATTTCGGTGGCGAAGTCGAACGGATCATGAAGATGGTCGATGGCGTCTTGTTAGTTGTCGACGCCCATGATGGCCCGCAGGCGCAGACGCGCTTCGTCTTGCGCAAGGCGCTGGAGAACAACGCGAAGCCAATCGTGGTCATCAACAAGATCGACCGCGAAAATGCCCGCCCTCACAAGGTGCTCGACATGGTGTTCGACCTCTTCGTTGAACTGAAAGCGAGCGACGAGCAGCTCGATTTTCCGATCATCTACGCGAGCGCGAAGAATGGCTTCGCGATGCGCGAGATTCACGAGAACAGCGAAGATATGACTCCGCTCTTCGAGTCGATCATCAAATATGTCCCGCCGCCGAAGATCGCGTCGGAGCCGTACTTCCAGATGCTCGTTTCGAATCTCGACTACAGCGATTATCTGGGCCGTATTGCGCTTGGCCGAATCGTCAGCGGACGGGTCGCGGTTGGTGATTCGATTGTTTGTATTCACCGCGATGGCCGTCGCGAGCGCGCCAACGTGACCGCGCTCTTCACGTTCGCGGGTATGGGCCAGGTGGAGGCGAAGCATGCGACGGCGGGTGAAATCATCGGACTGACCGGCTTCGAAGAGGTTTTCATTGGCGAAACTCTGACGGATCGAGAAGAGCGGACGCCGCTCCAGTTCGTCGACATCGATCCGCCGACGATTCGGATGCGCATTCTGGTCAACGATTCGCCGTTCGCCGGCCGCGAAGGGAAGTTCGTTACTGCGCGTCACGTTAAAGAACGACTCGTTAGGGAAACGCGCGGCAATGTTTCGCTGCAGGTTAATGACACGGAATCAGCCGGTGCATTCGAGATCAATGCGCGTGGTGAAATGCAGATCGCGATTCTTGTCGAACAGATGCGCCGCGAAGGCTACGAGGTGATGGTCTCGCGGCCGGAAGTGATTTTTCACCGCGCGGAAGATGGATCGCTGCTCGAGCCGCTCGAGAATCTTTACGTCGAAGTGCCGAGCGATAAACTCGGTGACGTCCTCCAGTCGCTCGCCGCGCGCAAAGCCGAGGTCGCGAGCATGGATCACCATGCGACGCGGGTTTCGGTTGAAGCGATCATTCCAACGCGCGGCCTCATCGGTTTCGAAAGCGACCTGGTGAACCTCACGCGCGGCGAAGGCTTGATGAGCCATTTGTTCCGCGAGTATGCGCCGTTCAAAGGCGAGATCGAAGGCCGCAACCGTGGCGTGCTTGTCTCGATGGAGGCTGGCGTCAGCACCGCCTACGCGCTCAACAACATCCAGACGCGCGGCAAGCTCTACATCGCTCCGCAGGAGGAGATTTACACCGGCATGATCGTCGGTGAGAACGCGCGGCCCGATGATCTGCCGGTGAATCCGTGCAAGGCGAAGCATCTCACGAACATGCGCAGCCAGGGTGACGGCAAAGGCATTCAGCTTGAAGCGCCACTCAAAATGTCGCTCGAGCGCGCGATCGAATACATCGGCTCGGACGAGTACGTGGAAGCGACACCGAAGTCGCTCCGCTTGCGCAAACGCATCCTCGATGCGACCGCGCGCAAGCGTGCGCATAACGCTGCTGCCTAGGCGATTTACGCCTCGTGCGTCGTTGACAAGTTCGCGCCGCTGCGGTTGAATTTCTTCAGCTAGTTCGCCTCCCCGATTCGTTTCTCTCTCGGGGCGCTCCGCGGTTCCGATTCTCGCTCGTGAACTCAGGTCGCGTGGCAACTGCCTAACGACACGTTACATATGTCCGGACACAGTAAGTGGTCCAAAGTTAAGCGCGCCAAAGGTGCGCTCGACGTGAAACGCGGCGCGCTTTTCAGCAAGCTGGCGAAGGAAATCACCATCGCCGCGAAGCTCGGTGGCGGCGATCCGGCCAGCAACGTGCGTCTGCGCAGCGCGATCCTTTCCGCTCGTGCGCAAAGCATGCCTAACGACAACATCGAGCGCGCGATCAAACGTGGCACGGGCGAGGGCGAGGAAGCGCAGCATTTCGACGAAATCGTTTACGAAGGCTACGGGCCAGGTGGGGTCGCGATCATTGTCGATGCGGCGACCGACAACAAGAATCGCACCGCTGCGGAGATGCGGCTCATTTTCAGCAAGAATCACGGCAACCTCGCGACCAGCGGAAGCGTTTCCTACATGTTTCACAAAAAGGGACGGATCAGCGTGCCGCGAGATACGATTACCGAAGAACGCCTGTTCGAGCTCGCCCTCGAAGCCGGGGCGGAAGAGTTGACAACCGAGGAGGAGGCGTATGTTATCACCACTTCTCCGGACCAGCTCTACGCAGTAGCTGAGACGCTCAAACACGCGGGCGTCACCACGGATGGGCAAAAGTTTACGTTTATTCCCGACACGACAGTTCCTGTCGTTGATGAGGCGACCGCGCTCCAGGTATTGCGGTTGTGCGAGAGCCTCGAAGACGACGATGACGTCCAAAACGTCTATTCAAATTTAGATATCCCCGACGAGTTGCTGGCCAAGTTGCCGGCCTAACAAATTCCGCTGAGTTCCGCAGCCGCCGACGCTTTGTCGCGCACCGCAGCTTGGCGCCCCTACTATGAGCGAAGAATCAGACAATCAGCAGCCGCTGGAGACACAGCAGGCACCGACGCGCCGTCGCCGGCCGTCGCGGCGTGGTGGACGTGGACGGAGCGCGACGGGTCGGAGTTCACGAGAGGTTCGCAACGAGTCATCAACGAGCGATGGCAATGGCGAGAACGTCGCGAGTGATCGCAATGACGCGCCGCGCGAAGCAGCCGAGCGGATGACGAGCGATTCGAATGCTGCCGCCGAACAGCGTGAAGATGGCGGATCGAGCGCAGGCGAAGTTGCTGCCGGAAAGATGACCGAGAACATGTCGCTCGGGAATCCCGAGACGAGCAGCGAGTTGTCAGCGGATGATGCGACGCAGACGGCGCCGCAGAATGATCGCGGGTTCCGTGATCGTGACCGCGACCGCCGGCAGGGCGGCTACAACAATGGCGAGCAGATCGAGCGCGAGCCCGAATTCGGTGAAGGCATCATCGAAATTTCCGGCAAAGGCTTTGGCTTTTTGCGCGACCCGAAGCGGAACTTCGTCCAAACGCCGCAGGACATTTTCGTCACGCCGGAAATCGTGCGCCGCTTTGGCTTACGCGATGGCATGTGGATCCAAGGCGAGACGCGCCGCGGCAATCGCGGGCCCCAGCTCATGCGCCTGAACAAAATCAATGATGACGAGCCGACGAAGTATCAGGGCGTCACGCCGTTCGAAGAGCTGACCACGATCAATCCGAACAAGCGCATCAAACTCGAAACGGTGCCGGATCGTTACACGACCCGAATCATGGACATGATGACCCCGCTCGGCATGGGCCAGCGCGGCCTGATTGTCGCGCCGCCACGCACCGGGAAGACGACGCTGCTGCATCACATCGCGGACGCGGTGGTAAAGAATCACCCTGAGATGAAGCTCATCATTCTTCTCGTCGATGAGCGTCCCGAGGAAGTGACCGATTTCCGTCGTAACTGCCCTGGCGCCGAGATCATGGCGAGCTCGAACGACAGCGACATCAAGAGTCACACGCGAATCGCGCAGCTCGCGATCGAGCGCGCCAAGCGAATGGTCGAAGCAGGCAAGCATGTCTTCATTCTGCTCGACTCAATCACGCGCACAGCTCGCGCATTTAACAATGCAATGGGTGGCGGCGGCCGCACGATGAGTGGCGGTATCGACGCGCGCGCGATGGAGCAGCCGCGGAAGATTTTCGCTGCGGCGCGCAACACCGAGGAAGCCGGCAGCTTAACGATTGTCGCGACCGCGCTGATCGAAACCGGCAGCCGCATGGACGAGCTGATCTTCCAGGAATTTAAGGGCACCGGTAATATGGAGCTCGTGCTCGATCGGAAGATCAGCGACCAGCGCATTTATCCCGCGGTCGATATTTTCCTCTCCGGCACACGCCGCGAAGAACTGCTCCTGCAGCCGTGGGAGCTCGAGAAAATCAATCTCATCCGTCGTGGTCTCGCCGGTCACAAACCGGAAGAAGCGATTCAGCGTCTGCTCATGTTCGTGAAGAAGTTCCCGACGAACACGCAGATGCTGAAAGAGATTCCGGGCTAAACGCGGCCAATCCGCGTTCTCGACATGGCTCGCAGCTCCGGCGTGAAAGACGTCGAGTGGGAAGTGCTCCCGCCCGAGAAGAAAGGCGCGGCCGGCCTTGAGCCGCTCTTTCGCTGGATCGCATTAGTGATGGACGATCTGCTGCGTCTCCCCGGCACGCGCTTCAAGATCGGCATCGATCCGCTCATCGGTCTGATCCCCGGGATCGGCGACACAGGGTCGGCGATTGTCTCCGCGATTGCACTGCTGCAGGCCGCGCGCTACGGCGTGCCGAAGATCATCCTCGCGCGCATGTCAGTGAACATCCTGCTCAACGAAGTGATCGGGATCGTGCCGATTGTCGGCGATGCGTTTTCCTTTTGGTTCAAGTCGAACGCGCGCAATTACGACTTGCTCAAGGAACACATGGGCGTTCGGCGGAAAGCGCGCACCAGTGATTGGCTCTTTGTCTTCGGTGTACTCGTGCTGCTCGTCATCGTGGTCGCCGCTGGAATACTCGTTAGTCTGCTCGTCATTCAGCAGATCATCCGGCTCGTCAGCGGTCGTTAGGCGAACTGCGCAAAGCGCCGCAAGTAGACAGCGTGAATCGTCGATCGCGCGTGACGATATTCTGCGCCGAACGAATCCAAGTCCTTCGCGCCGATCCGATGCGCGAGAACACGCTGGCGTTCCTCATCCGGCGGCAGCGTTGCCATCCCCTTGTTCTCCGCCCTTCGCAGGATCGAATCGCAGCGGCGCAGAAAATCGTAGCTCCGCTGTAGCGAGTCCGCCTCGTCTGCCGGCAATACGCCCTCAGCCGTTAACATCTGGATTGCGCCAGTGAAGCTCGGGTTCCACAGATCGGTCCGCATCTGCAGCGCCTGCACGAGAAACTCGGCCTCCACGATCCCACCGAGACCGGTTTTGTAGTCGAGGACTTCTGAGCCGCTGCTCCGGTCGCGCCGAATGCGTTCACGCATCGCATCGATCTGCACGAGAAGATCGTCCCGCTTGCCCGCTGCTCGCCAAACCGTCTGCACCAGACTAACGAATTGTTCCCCGAGCTGGCCGCAGATCGAGCGCGCGCGGCCGAGCGCCTGGATCTCCCACAGCTGCGCCCGCGTCCAGTAGTACGCTTCGCAAGAGTCGAGTGACACAGTCAGCGTTCCTTTTTCTCCATGCGGTCGCAATCGCGGGTCGAGCTGCGCGATCGATCCTTCCGCCGTTGATCGTCCCATTTCGACCAACAACTCCTGTGTCGTGCGCGTGTTCTCGCCCACAAAGATTACATCGAGATCCGCGCCATAACTCAGCTCTCCGCCGCCAAACTTGCCGAGTCCGATTACCGTCAGATCAGTTGCACTCGCGAGCAGTCCGTGGACGAACTGAAGGCACGCTTCCGCGAGCGCAGTGTGTTCCGCTTCAAGGTCGCGCTCATTCACCAAACCGAGGGCATCGCGGATCGTGATCCGCAGATGTTGTGTCTGCCGATAAGCCCGCACCGGATCCAGGTTCGTCACGCTCGCGTTGCGCGACTGCAAA
>JBJMWV010000243.1:0-2143 GCA_045809985.1 Chthoniobacterales bacterium
AGCTCGATGAAGCCGCTGCGACGCGCATCTCCCCTACCCTCGAGGCTGGCGATTACGTCGAGCTGTCCGTCGCGGACACGGGCGGTGGCATGAGCGAGGAAATCAAATCGCACATGTTTGAGCCATTCTTCACCACGAAGGGGCCGGGCAAAGGCACGGGACTCGGACTCGCCACAGTCTACGGCATCGTTCGCCAATCAGGCGGCGCGATCGCTGTGGAAAGCGAAGTCGCGCACGGCACCACCTTCCGCATTTACCTCCCGGAAGAAACGGCACCGATCGATCAGTCAAAGCCGATGGCACCTCGCCCGGACGGCACGCAGCATTTCGAGACGGTGCTGGTGGCAGAGGACGAAGAGATCGTCCGGGATCTGATCTGCGACGTGCTTGAAGAACAAGGTTACGAGATCATTTGTGCGCGCGATGGCGTCGAAGCGCTGCAGATGGCGAGTGAGTTTGATGGGCCAATTCATCTCCTCGTGAGCGATGTCATCATGCCGCAGATCAACGGCCCGGAGCTCGCGGCGCAGCTTACCGCGCTGCGTCCTGACATGAAGGTGCTCTACGTCTCCGGGTATTCGGATAACGACATCGGCGATCACGGCGTGCTCGACAACGCAATTGAACTGCTGCAAAAGCCGTTCACGCCGCAAGTGCTCGCGCGCAAAGTGCGTGAAGTGATCGAGGAGCGGAGCCATGCGAAAACCGTGCGTGTCTAATCGCGCCGCGCGCTCCGTCGCATTCGCGGTCATTTGCGTTTGTGCCGCGCTGCCACTGCAGAGTTGCAAACGCAAAGCCGTTCCCCGCTCCGCTGAACACAAAGACAATGAGAGGCGCGAGAACGTCGAGAGTTCGCCTTCGTCTCATCCCGCCGCTACGCCATTCATGCGTCGCATCCTGGCCGCATGGTATCAGGTGCCGAAGGACTCGTTAGCCAAGAAGCGCGCGCCGGATGAGCTCACCGCCGCGCATGATTCGCTCCCGATCGGGACGCGCGTGCAGGTGACGAATCCGGATAACGGTCGCGCCGTTGTGGTGCGGATTACTGACCGTGGCATTCACAATCGCGGCGTTACGCTCGATCTCTCGAAGGAAGCGGCTGAGCAACTCGGCGTAGTCGACAAAGGAGTCGCTCGCCTGCGCATGCAGGTGCTGCCGAAGGAAGGCAGCTCGCCCGGCGAGCCGCAGGGCGTCGCGCTCGAAGAGTAAATCAGCAGACTTAGGGCTGCACCGGCGGTGGAGGCGCAGGCGGTTCGTCGGTCGGGGGCGGTGACGCTGGTTCGGGTATGACCGGCCGCTCAGGTGCGCCGGCTTCAGTCAACGCTGCCGGTTGCGCCGCGGTTACGTTAGCCCACACATCATATTCGGGCCCGAACTGCCGGACGAAGAGCAGCAGATAGCTCATCAAGAAGACATAGAACGGCAGCAGGATCACCGTCCCGATGTATGGAAGCGCCGCGATGCAGCAGGTGATACAAGTCGTTAGGCAGGAGATCATGGCGAAGGCAACCCAGAGCACGATGAGGAAGAGGACGTAAAGAATTACCGGACCCGGCTCAGCCGTGATCATGGCGAGCGCCGTCCTGAACGCCTCCATCGCGCCGCAGCGTCGCCGATACATGATCGGCACCATGAAGCTCGAGACGACGCCGATCGTGGCGCCGACAATCAACGCAACACAGCCGAGTCCAATCAGGCTGATCAACAATGCCGGTTTCTCCGGCACATCACCGCGCAACATGAACGGCAGCCAGATCGGAATGCTCGCGAGGCCGAGGAGAACAAGCACCGAGAACAAGGCGATCAGCGCATAAAGGAAGTAGCTGTTTCCTTCGCGCCGGAACTCATGCCACGGCTCGACGATCGCGCCGCGGTTCCGCACGATGCAATCCGTGAAGATGAACTTGCCGCGCGACCCGATCCAGAGACACACGACCACGAAGGCGATCGCAATCAGCACACCTATCGCGATGCCGACAACAACACAGCCGGTCATCTCCGGCATGTTGGTCGATTGGAAGACGTCGTTCGCGGTCGAGCGATAATTCCAGTTCCATTTGTTGTTAGCAAAGCCGCGCGGATTGAAACCGCCGCTGCCACCGCCGCCGGCGAGATGCGCAAGAAAGGCCGCGAAGCCGATGAC
>JBJMWV010000244.1:0-12339 GCA_045809985.1 Chthoniobacterales bacterium
CCTCGCGCCTGGTTCGCAGCTATCGTTCGACGTTTTCGTGGGCGATTTCCGGATCAACTTCCACGATCGTTTCTCACTCCAGCAGGATCCGATCGACCAAGGGCAAATCAGCAACACCGCGGACTACGGTCGTTTCGAGAACTACGCCGGCGTTTCTGTTCTTTGGGATCTGAACAAGGCGGTCTTGACCGTTGGCTACGACCATTACAACTACGTCGCAACGAACAATCAGTTCGATTACCTCAACCGCAGCGCGGAAGAGCTGTCTGCGTCGCTCAGCGTCGCCGTGAGTTCGACTACCGGAGTTGGCCTTGAATCCAGCTACGTCTTCACGGACTACGACAAAGATCTACTGAACGACAACGATTCCTTCAGCGTCGGCGCGTTCGTTGAGACGCAGATCAGTAATTACCTGAGACTGCGCGTCGCGGGTGGTTATCAGATGATCAACTTCGATTCAAGCATGGTCCTTTTCGGTCCGCTCCCTCCCGATGGCCGCTTCATTGTCCGACCCGACCAGGGCGATCTGAACGATTATTACCTCAATGCGTTGCTCTCACATCGGGTCAACTCCGCGCTCACGCATAGTATCGCCGCGGGCCACGAGTCTGAACTCGGTGTGAATTCGAATTACGTTACACTCAATTACGTGCGCCACACCGCGCACTGGAACATCATCAATCGCACGCTCCTCACGACCGAATTATTCTATGAAGACGGGGACGATTCCGGCGGCTTCATCGACGAGCACTTTCATCGCTACGGCGGTGCGCTTGCACTCGGCTATCAGCTCACCCGCCACGTGACTCTCGGTGCACGCTATCAATACACGAAAAAGGATTCCAACGTCCTGTTGCGCGACTATTCGAACAATCGTGTCTCACTCGACGGCACCTACAGTTTCTAATTCGGCAAAGCGCAACGCATGAAAGTCCGCGGTTATACGTTCCTTCTCGCAGTGTCTCTAACGAGCGCGCCGCTCTT
The DNA here is from genome assembly GCA_045809985.1 of Chthoniobacterales bacterium. Classification (GTDB taxonomy): domain Bacteria; phylum Verrucomicrobiota; class Verrucomicrobiia; order Chthoniobacterales; family UBA10450; genus JACCTI01. The sequence continues at coordinate 985 of JBJMWV010000244.1, forward strand.
CGCGCAGGAAAGCGTTTCAACGCCGTATCCGCAACCGACCCCACGAGCCACTGCGCCTGAGCCGCCGACCACGAGCACCGTGATGCGGACGAACTCAATGAACGTGCTCGACGACCGCACCCGTTTGGGTCCAAACGACTTCGTCAGTTTCCGTGTCGTCGAGGATCGCGACAACGAATCGCAGCGCCTGCGCGTGAATGATAACGGACAGCTCGAGGTTCCCTACGTCGGTCTCGTGCAAGCCTCGGGACGCACCTCGAAGGAGCTCGCCTACAACATCAAATCCGCGCTCGAGAAGGAGTATTACTACCACGCGACGGTGATCATTGCGGTCGATCACGTAAGCGAGAAATCGCGCGGAAAGATTTACGTCATTGGCTCGGTCAAGGGTCCCGGTCCGCAGGAGATCCCGCCGGACGAAGAGTATACCGTCAGCAAGGCGATCATCCGCGCTGGCGGCTTTGGCGATTTTGCTGACAAACGGAAGATCAAGCTCACGCACAAGAATGGCGAGACCGTAATCGTCGATCTCAAGCGCGTGATTGAACAAGGGCGCACCGACGAGGACATCGTTGTGCAGCCCGGCGATCAGATCTTCGTGCAGCAAAAATTGGTCAATTTCTAGCATGCAACCTCAGGTTCTCGATCGTCCGAACGCCGCTTCTTTAAGCACGTCATTCCTGACGCGCCTCCACCGTTATCGTGCGCTGCTCTTGCGGCGCTGGTGGATTCCGGTCCTGACCACATCGATCGGGATTTTCGTCGCGGCCTGGATGATCTACCAGAGGCCGCCGGAGTTCCTTTCCACGAGCAAGATGATGCTCGCGGGCAAGCTCAACATTAGCCAGAACGCAGTCTACAGCGAGGACGCGCAAAACTTCTACGGCACGCAGGTGCAGCTCATGCAGAGCGGCGAAGTCCGTCGGACTGCCGAAGCACTGGTACGTTCGCTTCATCCCGAGATGCAGCCCGTCCCGGTCCTGATCACGGTTAACCAGAAGCCGCGCACTTCCATCTTCGAACTACAGGCGATCGGCAGCACTTCCGATTACACGCAGGCCTACCTGAACGCGTTGATGCAGAAGTATCTCGACTTCAAGAAAGGGATGCGTGAAGACCAGGGTCACAACGTTACAACCGCGATCACCGAGCAGCTGATCCAGGTCGAGAAAGATCTGCGCAATGGCGAGGATGAAATGCTCGATTTCCAGAAGCAGAACAACATCGGCTTCATCCAGGAAGAAGGGAACAGCGCCGCTGCTTATCTCGTTCGCCTGAACCAGCAATACGCTGCGCTCAAGACTGAATACGAGCTGCTCGAGAAGCTCGATCTCGATCAGAATCTCGATCGCGCGCCCGCTGCGAACAAAGCTGAACCTGAAGGTTCGCCAACTGCCGATAACAATAACTCGCAGCAACTCATGCCCTTCTCGGACGTCGGTCCGGAAGGCGACTACCTGAAGGCGAAACAAGCGGTGCAGTTGCTCAAGGCGGACCGGGAAACGCTCTCGAAAGATCTCCGCCCGAAACATCCGAAAATCATCAAGCTCAACGACGAAATCGCGAAGCAGGAGAAACTGATCGAAGTCTTCCGCGCCGATGCGGTTGAGAAATTGTCCACCCGCCGTGTTTCGATCGGCAAGCAGATGGAAAACCTTCAGGGCAACATCAAGGAATGGGAAGCGAAGGCGCTCGACCTCAGCCAGCGACTCGCACAGTTCAATCGTCTTAAAGGCAAAGTCGACCGCTCGAAAGCGCTCTACGACCGCCTAACGAACAGCCTCAAAGACGTCGGCGTTTCGCAATCGGTCGACGCCAGTGACCAGGTCTCTATCATGGAGATGGCGAGCGCGCCCACCTCAGTTCGGCCGGGCCTGCTCAAGAGCCTCCTCATCGGTCTCGGTGCCGGCCTGCTTTCCGGAATCGCAGTCCTTCTCCTGCTCGACCGGATTGATGATCGCATGGCCTCGTTCGGCGAGTTCCAGAACCACTTCAACGAGAACGTGCTCGGCCAAATCCCGCGCGAGAAGACGAAGGGCAAAGTCTCGCTCCTCCAACCGGACGACGCGCGACACATCTTCGCGGAGTCCTATCGCAACGTTCGCTCCTCGATCTTCTTCATGCCGTATGAAGGTCCGCGGCCGAAAACCATCCTCATCACGAGCGCGGTGCCTAACGAAGGCAAGTCGACCATCTCAGCGAATATGGCGATCACCTTCGCTCTCTCCGGCGCACGCACTCTCCTGATCGATGGCGATCTTCGCCGCGGCGCGCAGCGCGAAGCATTCGGACTCTCCTCACGGATCGGCTTCTCCGAAGTCCTGAAGGGTGAAGTGAACTGGCAGGAAGTTGTTGTTCCAACCACTTATCCAAACCTGTTCATCCTCCCGCGCGGCAAGACGCTTTCGCAGCCAAGCGAACATCTCCTGCGCGATTCAACCGATCGTTTCCTACAGGAGATCTATCATCAGTACGATTACATCATCATCGATAGCTCGCCTGTTCTCGCGGCTGACGACACCACTAGTCTTGCGCCGAAGATCGATGCCACCATCGCGGTCGTGCGCCTTGGCTACACCTCAGCGCGCCTAACGAAGAAAGCGCTCGAGTTGCTCTACAACCGGCAGGTCAACGTGCCCGGCGTGATCCTGAATTACGTCGATACCTCTCTGCCGGAGTACTACTACTACCAATACTCGGAGTACTACAACACCCCGAGCGAGGAGGAAGAGCGGCCCGCTTTGCCCGCGCACGTCCACAATCACAGCAACGGCGCGCAGTCGTAGCCGATTGCTGTAGCGGCGGCGTGTGACCGCCGAATCGAGAATGGCAGCGAAGTCGTGCGGCGGTCATAAACTGCCGCTACAGGCATGAGCTTCTTCGGCTCCATTTCATCGCCGCTTATCGACGAAGCCTCTGCGCCGGTGATCCGCCGCGCGATGCAGCGCGCGCGCGTTCTCGGCACGTTCGCCTTTGCGCAGGCTGCGGTGCAGGTGATCAGCTTCGCCGCCGGCATTCTTCTCGTTAGGCAACTTTCGCAACGTGAATACGCCTACTTCACGATCGCGAATACGATGCAGGGCACGATTAACATCCTCGCCGATGTCGGGATCAGCATCGGCGTGGTTGCGATCGGCGGCCGCGTCTGGCGCGATCGTCATCGCTTCGGCGAGTTGATCGTCACCGCGTTGCGAATGCGCCGCACTCTCGGCGCCGTCTCGATCGCAATCGTCACGCCGATCCTCTACCTCATGCTGATTAAGAACGGCGCGTCGTTCGCTTACGCGACAATCTTGATCGTGCTCGTGCTCGCGGGGCTCGCGGCCCAGCTCGCGCTCAGCGTTCTCAGCGTCGTCCCGCGTTTGCACTCGGACATCGACCGCATTCGCACGATCGACCTGACGGGCGCAATCGCGCGCCTGCTTGTCTTGCTCGCGCTCGTTTTCGTCTTCCTGAACAGCGGAATCGCACTCGCCGTCGGATCTGCCACCATCCTGCTGCAATACGTGATGCTGCGCCGATACGTCGGGGGCGTCATCGACCTGGAGGCATCGCCTAACGAGGAAGATCGCGCGGCGATTCGCGGCTTCGTCCGCAGCCAGGCCGCGAACTCGATCTTCTTCTGTATCCAGGGCCAGATCACAGTTTTCCTGATCAGCTTCTTCGGCAATCGCGCGAGCTCAGTCGCGGAAGTCGGCGCGCTCGGACGCCTTGCGATGATCTTCGCCGTCCTGAGCAATCTCCTCACCAACGTCTTCGCGCCTGCCTTCGCGCGCTGCCAAAGCCCGCGCCGGCTACGCTGGCAGTACGCCGGCGTCCTCGGTGCGGTCGCGAGCTTCAGCGCAGTCGTCCTCGGCAGCGCATGGCTTTTCCCATCGGCCTTCCTCTTCGTTCTCGGGAGCAAATATTCGCATCTCGATCGCGAGCTCGTCCTGATGGTCGCAGGCGCGGTTGCGAGCGCGTTCATCAACACGCTCTGGGCGCTCAACTCCTCGAAAGCATGGATCCGCGGCTCGTGGCTCTACATTCCGCTTACCCTCACCACACAAGTCGCGCTCATTCCGTTCACCGATTTCTCAAGTGTGCGCGGCGTCCTCATTTTCAATCTGATCTCCGCGCTACCTAATCTGCTTCTTAACATGGTGCTGAGTTATCGCGGATTTGTTCAGGCGCATCGCGCCGCCGTCGCTGCGTGAGCGCATGCCGAACTACGGATATCATCTCGCCCGCGCGGAAGGGCACGCGCTGCGCCGGCTCTACTCCGCCGCGCTTCCACTACTCGTTAGGCAAAAAATCGAACCACCGCGCGAACTTGCCTTTGATGTCTTCTCCTACTCGAGCGAAGCCGACTTGCCCGAGCAGGTGGCTTCGATTCGCTCCTTCCTGAAGTACGCTGGCCGGCCGCGCAGCTTTACCGTCATGTCGGACGGCAGCCATTTCGCACGCAGCACCGCGCTGCTGCGTTCGCTGGATTCAAGCGTCACAGTCGGCTTCGCGACTGATTGCGCGACGACCATTTGGCCGGAAAGTTTTCGCGCGTATCTCCGCGACCATCGGACGGGCAAGCAACTTGCAGTAATCATGTCGCTGCCAGCGAATGGACCTGTTTTCTACATTGATTCTGACGTTCTATTTTTCCGCGGAGCGTCTGCGCTTGTGGCGGAACTCTCGCATTCGGATGCGCCCGCGTCTTATCTCGCGGACTGCCAGCATTCGGCCGACGACCGTCTCTTCCGCAGCGCACAAGAGCGCGGACAACCCGTGAACACCGGCGTCCTCTTTCTCCGGCGCAAACTAGATTGGTCAATCGCGGTGAATCGCTTCGTCGGACTCGATGGCGCGCCAAACTTCTTCACGAATCAAACGCTGACGCAGCTCGCGATGCACGCGAACGGCGCGGAGCCATTCGATCGCGGCAAGTTCGTCCTCCAACTCGACGATCAATTTGTTTATCGCGATCGATATGCCGCACCGCATCTAGTCCTGCGGCACTACGTGCAACCTGTCCGGCACAAATTCTGGACCGCGCTGCTTCATCATGGATAAGAAGCCGCTCCGCATTCTCGCCGTTGTGAATCTGCCGTGGGACGAGCGGCTCGGCGCATCGCGCGTCTGGATGGAACTTGCCGAGCAATGGCGCGCCAGCGGCCACGTGGTCGAGAAGTTCAGCCTCTCGGATGCGTTTCCCGGCGTGCGCGCGACCCGCGTCACGTTTGCGGTGCGCCAGCTCATCTTCATGCGCAAGGCTGCGGCGTTCATCCGCAAGCACGGCCATCGCTTCGATGTGATCGACGGACTGATCGGCAGCGTTCCGTACTCAAAAGAGGAACTCGGCTTCCGCGGATTGCTCGTCGCGCGCTCGGTTGGTTTGTATCGCCTCTACGAAGAAGGAGAGCGGAAGTTGTCGCAACGGTGGCGGCAACACTCGCGCGGGAAATTTGTTGGCCGTCTTCTCTACGGCTTCAGCCGACATCAGCTGCGACGCGCTTCCGATGCCGCAGTCCGGCACGCGGACGTCATCAATGTGCCTAACGAGTCTGAAGCCGAATGCCTGCGCAAGCAGATGCACGTCACTCATCCAGTCATGGTCGAGCCCTACGGCCTCTCCGATGCGCGACGCCTAGCTCTTCAGCAGGCGGCGGAATCGCCCGAAGCGCGCCTCGCGCAAAAACGCGTCTGCTTCATCGGCATGTGGAGTCCGCGCAAAGGCGCGCACGATTGGGCACGCATCATCGCGCGGATCCGCAGCGACGTGCCGGACGCGCGTTTCCGCTTCCTCGGCACGATGGTCGATGAGTCCGTTATCCGCCGCGATCTTGGCGACACCGACCCGAGCGGAATGGAATTCATCTCCGAGTATCACCCGGACACGCTTCCGCGCTTGCTCCGCGATTGCGCAGTCGGTGCATTTCCAAGTTACGTCGAAGGCTTCGGACTCGCGGTCATCGAGCAACTCGCAGCCGGCATTCCAACGTTCGCTTACGACACGCCCGGTCCACGCGACATTCTGAAGCGCGGCTTACCGGAGTGCCTGGTGCAAAGCGGTGATGTGCTCAGCTTCGGCGCTAGAATTTCGGAGGCGCTGCGAATTTCGCCTAACGAATACCGCGACCGTTCCCGCCGCAGCATTCAGATTGCCGCCGCCTTTTCCTGGCGCGAGATCGCGCGCAGCACGCTCGACACGTACCGGCGCGTTCTTCATGAGCGCGCGCGCCCGGTTGCTTTCATCCAACCGTTCAGTGTCGGCTCCGCCGGCGGCGGTGCGCGTATTTTGCGTGCGCTCCTGCAGGATGCGCCATTTGCCGCGCGCAGTATCTGCACGTCCCCCGGCAGACCAAAACCGTGGCGGAACGAACTGCACGTGCCGAGCCGACCATCATGGGGAGCGGTCGAGCATAGCCGGCTCGCCGCGCTTCCCGCCGCGACAAACACGCTCTTCGCGCGCGCGTTCCGTCGCCGCTTGAAACGACGCCTCGTCGAGATGAACGCGTCGGCGATACACGCCGTGCCCCACGGCGGCCTCGATTTCGCACAAGCGCAGACCGTCGCGCGCGAGCTCGCGTTGCCGTTCTTCATCAGCCTGCACGACGATCTCGCCTACACGATGCCGCAAACCGCCCGCGCCGGTAAACGCGAGCGTCTCATGCGCAACGCTTGGCGCGAAGCCGCCGCGCGTTTCGTCATCTCCGATCGACTCGGCCAGGAATACTCACGCCGCTACGGAGCGCGTGAATTCATCGTAGTAACAGACGGCCTGACGCATCTTTCGCAGCCGCACAGCAGTAGCGCATCGAATGAGCTCCGCATCTACTTCATGGGCCTCTTCCACATGGCCTACGAGCGCAACTTGCGCGCGCTGCTCGACGCGATCGCGCTGCTCGAAAAGCGCGGTCTCTCAGTAAATGTGACGCTGCGCTGCGAGCATGTGCGACCGCAGGTGCTCGGCGAATCAAAGCGCGTGCAGATCCTGCCATTCGCGAGTGAAGAGCAAGTGCAGCGGGATATGCACGACGCCGACCTACTCTACATGCCGATGCCGTTCGGCGACGAACACGCAAACTTTGCGCGCTACAGTCTCTCGACCAAAATGGTGACGTATGTCGGGAGCGGTGTGCCGATCCTGTATCACGGCCCGCAGACATCAGCTGCCTTCCATCTCCTGAATAGCGCGCGCGCCTGCATTCCGCTCACGACGATTGAGCCGGACAAGATTGCCGGAACGCTCACCGGATTGACGCCGCAAACGCGCAATGAAGTTGCCGCGAATGCGCTCGGTCTCGCGCGTGAGCAGTTCATGCTCAGCCGCCAAACGGAACGTTTCTGGGGCGCCTTCGCACACTGCCTCGTCGCGCAATGAACGCGAAGCCGCTGGTCGTGATCACGACGCGACTTCCGCCGGCGATCTGCGGGATCGGCACCTACAGTTGGCGCCTGCGCGAGCATTGGCCTAACGAGTCGCGCTCGATCGAATTTTTCACCGTAGATCCCGGAGCATCGCCACGCGGTGATCGCGTCGTCAGCTTTGCCAATCGCGCTGACGATCTGCTGACTGAGCTTCGTCGCATCGCTTCTGCGGATGTGCTTCTGCATTACGCCGGCCGCGCGTTTCATCGCTACGGGTTTCCGTTCTGGCTATCGCGTGTGCTGAAGACATGGAAACGCGAAAAGCCCGAATCGCGCCTGACGGTGTTCTTCCACGAACTTCCTGGCCCGCTGCCAATCACGTCTCGACACTACTGGTTAGGCGAATTGAACAAGCGCGTTGTGCGGCGACTCGCAGACATCGCCGACGTCTTGATCACGAATACCGAGCATCATGAGAAGGCGCTGCGAAAGATCTCCGGCCGCGCTGATATTCATCTCGTTCCAATCGGTTCGAACATCGAACCCGCTGCCGCGAATTCAGACCAGCCGCGCAATCGCACCGAGTTCGTCCTCTTCGGATTGCCCTTCGGTCGCGTGCAGACGCGCCAACTCTTTGCCTCGCACGTGGATCGCTGGCGCGCGGCTGGACGGCTGACCAAACTCCACGTCATCGGACCGGAAGCGAATGATCCGGATGCCGAAAATCACGGCGTGCTCGAACCGGTAGAGATCTCGCGCCTTCTACAATCAGCCGGTTTTTGCCTAACGAATGCAAGCGAAGCGACGTGGAGCAAATCGACCACCTTCATGGCCGCCGCTGCACATGGCTGCGTTCCGGTGATCGCTGGAGCGCGCCGGAACGAGGCGCCGCTCAGCTACGCGGTCGCCGCAGATGAAATCAACAGCATCAGCGATGATGAAGTGACTGAGCGACGCGCGCAGCTCGCGCGATGGTACGGCGAAAATGCGGATTGGGGCGTGACGGCGCGCAAAATTGCGGCACTCGTTAGTCCCGCATGAGCGATGAAGTTGTCATCATCACGCCCGAGCTGAGCGAAGGTGCAGGCGGCTTGGCGGATTACACGCTGCGCCTCCTGCACGAGTGGCGCGGCTCGGAGCACTTTCGTTTTCTCCTGCCGGAAGGTGCACCTGCTTCATCTGTCCATGAGATCGAATTCGTTTCACGCGATGCCGGCGCGCTGCGCAAGAAGCTGCCGACGAATGACGGTCGCGTGCTTCTGCAGTACAGCGCCTACGGATTTGATCGGCGCGGCCACCCGCGCTGGCTCCTGCGCGAGCTCGTCGATTGGAAAACGCGCACCGGCGGTTTGCTCGTGGTGATGTTTCACGAAATCTGGACGTTCCGGCCTGTGCTGAACAAAGACTATCTCGTGCAACAACTTCATCGCCACGCGATCAGCAAACTGATCCGCGTTGCCGATGCAGTCTTCACGAGCACGACCGATCAGGCGGGTCATTTGCGTGAACTTGACCCCGATTGCCCGGTGCAAGTTCTGCCCGTTGGTTCGAACATTCCGGCGCCAGCAATGTTGCCGCAAACGCGTGAAGCGGGCGTGGCGGTCTCGTTCGGTCTGCAGAGCAGTCGGGTCCGTGACTTGCGCGCGTTGCGCGATGATCTGAAGGCGCTCGCCACCGCGAAGGTCGTTCGCAAAGTGATCACCTGTGGGGCGGGCGAATCTCCTGATGAGTCGGCGATCCTGTCGGAGCTCCCGTTTTCCGACGGCTACGAACAACGAGGGCCGCTGCCGCCCGACCAGATTTCCGCGACCTTGGGTCGTGCGACATTTGCACTGTCTGCGCAAGACCCGCTGAGCCTGCAAAAGTCCGGCACCTTCATGGCTTACGCGTCGCATGGTCTGAGCATCATTTCGCCGCACGCCGAGTCGTTAGGCGCGGAGCCGCTTTGCTGGCTGGTGCGTCCGCGCGAGTTGCTCGAAGGCATCGATGCGACCGAGTTGAAGAGGCGCGCCGAAAGCCTGCGCGATTGGCAGCAACGGACCGCCTCCTGGCCGGAGATCGCGGCGCGGATTGCGCAAGCACTGCAGATGAAGACGCCATGAAGCGCACGAAAGTTGTCATCGTTAGTCCGTGCATGGGCGCATATGGCGGGATCGAGGCGTTTGTTCTCGCGGTCGCGGCGGCGGTGAAACGTGACCCCGATATGGAAGTGCGGATCTGCTTCAAGCGGGTGAAGGGCTTCCCTTTACAGCCGAGCTTGAAACAGATGGTGAAGGGCGAGGACGTGATCTATGCGGATCGCGGCGCGGACCGTGACCTCATCGATGTGATCAGATGGGCCGATATCGTCCATCTGCAAAACGCGCCGCCGGATGTCGCGTTTTTGACCAAGCTTTTCCGCAAGCGGCTCGTGATGACGATCCACAACTACATGGCGCATCCGATGACGTTGCATCGCCTGCTTTGGCGGATCGCGGCGCGCTTCGCGGACGAACGCTGGTACAACTCGCAGTTCGTCTGGAACACATGGGAGCCGAAGCAGAAGCGTCGCGGCAGTCGCAAAGTGCCGACGACATCAAAGCTGCCGGAAGGCTGGACGGCGCCTAACGAACGGCGCGGCTTTGCCTTTATCGGACGCTGGATTGCAAACAAGGGCGTCGACACGCTGATCGATGCCTATGCACTGGCGAACATCGATCGCGAGCAATGGCCGCTCGTCCTGATGGGCGACGGACCGCTGCGCGAGCTGATTCAATACGCGATCGAGAAGCGCGGGATCCGCGGCGTGACCGTGCTCGGCTTCGTCGATGAGGCGACGAAGACGGAACACGTGAAGAATGCATGCTGGATGGTCGTGCCGCCGAACACAAAGGAGGACTTTGGCTTAACGGCAGTGGAAGCGCGACATCTCGGCGTGCCCTGCATCATCACGCGCGACGGCGGTTTGCCCGAAGCGGGCGGTAAGCAGGCGCTCATCTGTGAACCCGCTGATCCGCGCGCCCTCGCGCAGCTGCTCGAGCAGGCGGCCGCGACGAGCGAAACGGAATATGCGGAGCGCGCGACTCGAACGCGCGATGAGCTCGCGACCGAGCTGGAGCCGATCGAATTTTACGCTCAGGCGTATCGGCGGATCGTGCACGGCGCCGCATGATCCTGGTCGCGCATCCGTTCGGGAACGCGAATGTCCGCGCACTGCTCGAGGCGCTGCACGAGCAGAAGCTTCTCGCGAAATTCCTCACCACGCTCGGCTGGTCTAACGAGTCCTTGCTCGCGCGTTTTCCGCGGCGCGGCTACAACTTGCCTAACGAGAAGATCGTCGCCCGACCAACGCGTGAACTTGTTCGACTCGGGGCGGCGAAGATTGGCGCGCAGTCGCTCGTTGAGCACGAACGCGGTTGGGCGAGCATCGATCAAGTCTGGCGCGACCTCGATCGCGCAGCGGCCGACTGGTTGCGGCAGCACGAGAAGGAAATCACGGCGGTCTATGCCTATGAAGATTGCGCGCTGCAGATTTTGGAAACTGCATGCGAGCGGGGCAAACGGCGCATCTACGATTTGCCGATCGCGTATTGGGAAACTGCGCAGCGTCTCCTCAAAGAAGAAGCGGGCCGCTATCCCGATTGGGAGCCGACGCTCGGCGGAACGCGCGATTCGGCGGAGAAGCTCGCGCGGAAGGCTCGCGAGCTCGAACTCGCCGAGTTGGTGGTTTGTCCGAGCGAGTTCGTGCTCGAGTCTTTGCCCGAAGACGCGCGAAAAGAGAAGCAGTGCGTGATGGTGCCGTTCGGCTCGCCGACGATCAACATCTCGCAAAGCTCCAAGAGAGCAGATGCGCCGTTGCGCGTGCTGTTTGCCGGCGCAATGACGCAACGCAAGGGCCTCGCCGATCTTTTCGCAGCAATGAAGCTCGTCGATTCCGCGGCGGTCGAATTGGTCGTGATGGGCTCGGCCCTGATGCCCCTGGAGTGGTATCGGCAGCGCGGCAACTTCACCAAAGAACCGCCGCGTCCGCAC
>JBJMWV010000245.1:0-1556 GCA_045809985.1 Chthoniobacterales bacterium
CGGATCAGCTCCGCGACTTCGCGATAGCAAAAGGTCTGACCGAACGATGGAAACCGCTCGAAGAGATAAGCCACGCGGAGCATGCGGGCTCATTGTAGCGGCGGTCACGAGCTGCCGCACATCAGGCTTCTACGCCAACAAAGTCCTTAGCCGCCCTGCATAAGTCTTGCTTTAGACGAGCCGGCTCGATGTCTAACACGCGCGACTTTTTCGGCTTTTGCACGACCCTCACTCGGATTGAGTTGAAGGCGCTGGGAGAGCTTTCCGTAGTGCAGCATATCCCGGCTGGGACGACGATTTACTCCGCCGGCGATCCGGGCGACACACTCTGCATCATCAGCCGCGGGATGGTGGAAGTCGTTCTGGAACAAGCGAACCACGCGCTCCCGAGCACGTATCTTTCGCGCGGTGATATATTTGGCGACCTTGAGTTACTCTCAAACCTGCCCCGCACGCACTCGGTCCGGGCGCGTGACGATATCAGTCTGCGCATTTTCCATGGCCGCGACCTCGACAATCTGATGCGGCGCGTGCCGCCGTTTTTCCGCTACCTGAGCGAGCGACTCGCCAGCCGCCTCTTGCACGCGCGCGATCTCGCGATCGCGGGCAGTCATTGCCGCGAACTCAGCGGCAGCCTCTCGCAGTTCGATCTCGTCACCATTTACCAGACGATCACGAACTCGTCGCAAACTGGCGAGCTCTCGATCCGTGACCAGCGCGGAAAGCTACTCGGTGCATTTTGGTTTGAAGAAGGCGGACCGCGTAGCGGGCAGTTTCTCCACCTCGCTGGTGAAGAAGCATTCGTGCAGCTGTTTCTTGAAGCGAATGTCCGCGGCACGTTCTCGTTCGATTCCGCTGCCGTCCCCTTGGCGGAGGCCACGGAGCAGCCGATCATCGCGCGCAATCCGCAGGAGCTGTTGCTCAGCTCGATGCAGCAACGTGACGAACTTGAGGCGCTCAAACAGGAGCTATCAGACCCGGACATGATGTTGCGGCAAGCGTCGCCGTCCATAAACGTGGAAGAGATCGATCCGGACCTGCTGCCGGTGGTGAAGAAGCTCTGGAGGCTGACGCTCGCTCGCGCTGTTTCGCTCGATTCGCTCTACCGCCACGCAGGCGTGTGTGAAATGAAGATCTACCGCGCAGTCGACGAGCTACTGCGGACCAGCCATTTCGAGGTGGCACCGCAGCTGCTTGCCCAGGAAGTGGCCTAACGAATGAAAACTCGCTTCTCCTTCATCCTGCTGCTCGCCTTCGCGCTCATGCTCGGCGGCTGCTCGCATTACTCGAAATCAGCTCGCCAGCAGCGCGCCTACGCGAAGTACGTCCGCAACTCGAGCTTCGCGCGCTCAAAGCGCAGCCTGAAACTCAGGCCAGGCAAAGTGCAGTTGCCTCCAATGCCTGAGACGAGTGATCCGATCGTCAGTACGGAGAGTGGTCCGCAGGCGATGTCGTCGGGATCGGGAATCCCGAACTAGCTGCCGTCTTCGGGCGGAATCACCGTCGGCCGACCATCCACGCCGATTGCGACGTAGGTGAAGACTGCCTGCGTGACG
>JBJMWV010000246.1:0-4211 GCA_045809985.1 Chthoniobacterales bacterium
CCCTAATAACCTAAAACACAATCAAAACAACTACCCCCAAGCTTGAAACAGCGTTCTCGTTGCGCTATGTGAGGGGCCCGAAGATTACTCAGGAAGCGCGACCGCGCGCCGGGCGAAGAAAGCAGGTAGCTGCGCCCGCTGCTCAACAAACTGTTGCTGCTCCCGCGAGCACGGGATTCTCACCCTGGATCCTGAATCGCTGGCGGGATCTCCTGCTCTTTGTCGGTACTCCGGCACTGCTCATCCCGCTCTTCGCGGCCGCTCAGACGCGCTGGAGTGCACAGGATATTTTCCTTTTCGTCGGCGCCTTTGGCGCGATGGGGCACCACCTGCCCGGAATGATTCGCGCCTACGGCGACCGCTCGTTATTCCAACGTTTCCGCACCCGCTTCATCGTCGCGCCGGTCGCGCTGTTGGCGGTCTGCATTTGGTCGTCCTTTTACAACATTCAAGCCGTGCAACTGGTCGCCCTTACCTGGGGCATTTGGCACGGTATGATGCAAACTTACGGCTTCTGCCGCATCTATGACGCGAAGTCTGGTGGCAAGGCGACAGCACGTGCGCGAACCGATCTCGCGCTTTGCTTCACCTGGTTTACCGCGGCGGTCTTGCTTTCGCCGCTGCGTTTCCGCAGCTCGCTCGAGCTCTATTACGACAGCGGCGGACCAGCCGTGCCGGCATGGGTAATTGCCGGAATTCGGAATGGCGCAGTCGCGGCTGTCGTCATCGTCACGCTCGTTTTCGCGTGGCGGCAGTGGATCGACTTTCGTAACGGACGGGGCGGGAGCGTAATCAAGCTCGCCCTACTCGCGAGCAGCATCGCTTTCTGGTGGTACTGCAACAACGGCGTGACGAACATCCTCGTCGGCATCTCGCTCTTCGAGGTCTTCCACGACGTGCAATATCTGTCGATCGTCTGGATCTATAACCGCACCCGGGTCGAGCGGGATGAAAGCATCGGCGGTTTCATGCGTTTCGTATTTCGACGCAGCGGATCACTGGTCGGTGTCTACGTCGGTCTGGTCCTTATGTATGGGTCAATCGCGCTTCTGAGTTCCGGTGCCTCTGCTGATTGGATCCGACATGCGCTCATCGGTCTCGTCACAGCGTCCGCGCTGCTGCATTTTTACTACGACGGTTTCATCTGGAAGGTGCGCGAAACGCAGACCGGCAGCGTCCTCGGAATTGCAAGTTCCGCCGCTACCGCCGCGGCTCGTCAGCGAAGATTGCCCACTTGGCTCCCGCACGGCGTCCGCTGGGCTACGTTGATCATTCCGTTCAGCGCGCTTTGCGCGGCGCAACTCTTCGGCCGCGCTGTGCCGCCGTTGGAGCGAACGGCCAAGGTTGTTGAGGTCCTGCCCGATGATGCGGAAGCGCAACTCAAACTCGGGCAGGCGCTGCATGAGCAAGGCCGCGTGCAGGAGGCGATCTCGCACTACACCGCCTCCGCCAAGCTCAAGCCGAACAAAACGGAAACGCAATGGTCGTTGGGCCTCGCGTATAGCGATATTCGCGACTTTGAAACGTCGGCGGCGTACTATCAGCGTGCGCTCGAGCTTGATCCGAAAAACGCGAAGACGGAGTTCAACTACGCGAGCGTCCTGGCGGTGCTCGGGAGGACGCAAGAGGCGCGCGAGCGATACGAGCATAGCCTGACGGTCGATCCGAAGCAGTTCCTTGCGCACAAGGAACTAGGCGACCTCCTGTTCGCTTCAGGCGATCCCGATGGAGCAATTGCGCACTACAGTCAGTCGCTCGCGCTCAAGCCTGACTTTGCCGAAGCGCAGCAGCACCTCGACTACGTGCGCAAAGCGGTTCGCCGTTGAACTGCGCCGGCGACCTCTTGCATCTTCGCGGTGCGGGCGCATGTTTTCCCATGACAAGATCGCTTCTTCGACGAGCGACCGTATTCGTCTTCTGTGTCACCGCAGTTCTGATTAGCGTCGCGAAAGCTGATCCGAAAAAGCATCGCCATTCCGACAAGATGCTGATCAACGAGTCGGAAGAACGTTACGTTTACGTCACCGGTTCGCACATGCCGCAGAAGGTAAAGCTGCGCTCGATCGGCACCGACACGCCTTATAACGTGCGGATCTACGCGCAGCGCGAGATGTTGAGCACCGGCCGACAGACTCCGGGCGAGGCGCTAGCAGTGCTCGATCCGTCGATCACGATCACCGGTCGGCACTAACCTGCGGCTAAGGTAACGCGCCACTCATCGGCGCGATTTAGGCGCGCGAGCGGTATGCTCGACGCGCCATTTCTTTTGTTGGACGTCAGTCGAACGGCGCGACCCCGAATGAGTCATCGCCCGGGAAGCTGGGGCGATCCGGCTGGCATAGCCGCTGCTTATCAAGAAGCAGCACAGCCTATGATTTTAATAAGTATCCAGCCGTTTGCGTTTGCGCCGAGAAAGATGCTCGCGCTCCTCGTTGGAATCGTCTGCCTGGCTTGCCTTCCTTGCTTCGCCTCTACCCTTTTCGTTCCGACCGAGTCGACCCCGTACGACCGCCAAATGAGCAGGATCCGGCCCGTACTTCTCGCGGGCAAGAATGCGTCCCGTGACGAGGTTTCACTCGCGACCGTGAATCAGTGGATGGGCGATCTGCGCGGAATTCCATACGGCTACCACATCGAATGGAAGACACCCGCGGAAGTAGAGTCCGGCCAGCCGGCCGATTGCAAAGGCAAAGCAGTCGCTCTCTACGAGCGCATGCAAGCGCGTGGTGCGACGAACGTTCGGCTTGTCATCGGTAAGCGCGCCCCGACCAGCCGGGTCACCCACGCGTGGCTGGTCTGGGAAACGAGCAGCGGCGAGTTCGTTCTCGATCCGACCTTTAACTGGATCGCCTGCCGATCCGAGACGATCCAGAAGGGTTCGTATCTGCCTTACTTCGCCTACGCCGGCACGAAGAAATATCGCGCCGCTTCCGAGACGGCTCTTTTCGCGAAGAACTAGATTTCCGGCAGCAGCTTGAACGCTTCTGCCGACGCATGACTGCTCGCAATCTGCCACGGATCGCCTAACGAGTTGTCAACGGCCTACGCTGACTTGCGCGGGCCCAGACAAATTTCATATTGCGCGAATTAACCGAGTTTACTACCCTCGGGTTGTCGCTATGGAAATTATCAAGACGTCTCGTCCGGTCTCTTGCGCCCTTTGCTGCGCTGCGTCGCTGGCCCTCGGCAATTCGTCCGCCTTTGCCGCGGATGTTGTCCTGCACAAAGTCCCCGCCTTGAGCGCGGAGAAAGCGCCGGCCTATCCGGTCAACCTCGCGCGCTATCATTTCGGCGCGCAAATCGAAGCCGCGCCGAAGAGCGAGAAGAGCGCCCAGCTCCAGCTCAGCACGAACGGCGCCGATCAGAATACAGCGGAAGCAGCCTTGCTCTGCGATGATCCCACCGTCGGCTACGCTTTGCCGGCGGGCACGACTACGCTGCTCGTTTCGCTTCCAAAGGTCGAAAACCTCTCGAGCATTTCGATGCTGAACGACGGCGCGAAAGGCAGCGTGAATGTGGCAGTCGCGAATGCGAAGCAGCCCGCGAGCAACTGGCAGACTCTGGTTGACCAGGAACTCGGTGGCAACGCGCTGCAGGCCAACGTCGGACCGGCTGAAGCGAAATACGTCCGCCTCACTTTCAACATCACGCAGGCGGGACGGATCGCTGGACTTGGCATTTACCCGACAGCGCGCATATCAGACTTCACTACGCCGCGCGCGCAGCAGTCTTCGTTGGCCGACAAAAGCGATAGCGTGACGCTGGTCGCGAATCAGTTGAACGACCTCCACGCGAAAGGTCGCGCCCTGTATGTAAGCTCGGGTGCGGACGCGGCTGAGGCGAACAACATGATCGACGGTCAGACGAGCACCGCCTACACGTTTGCGGCGGAAGACGGCTCGCCTACAACGGTGATCGATCTCGGCAAGAACGCGACGCTGCGCCGCCTCTCCGCGGTTTACTCACCGCGTGCCGGAACGGTTCAGTTCTACGTGCTGCCGTCACTGCCTGCATCGAACGCTCCTGATTCGTTGAAGTTCGACGACGCAACCTTGAAGCCAGTTGGTGCTGTGACGGACGATGGAACGCGCGGCCGCGCGGCCGTTGATTTCGCTGCTACGGCCGGACGCTACATCATGGTCCGGTGGACTCCGACTGCCGAAGGACAAGAACCGTTCTCCGTCTCCGAGATCGCAGCCTTCGGCAAAGCC
>JBJMWV010000247.1:0-11741 GCA_045809985.1 Chthoniobacterales bacterium
CGCGCCATCGACGCCGAGTTGCTCCGCTTCTTTCGTCGCGGCAATCGCAGCCGCGGTAGAATTCGAGCCCGTTCCAGCCAAGACCTGACAACGCCCGCGTGCCATCTCCACCGCGCGACGAACCAGTTGATCCTTCTCGTCGTGCGAGAGCGTCGGGCTTTCACCCGTTGTGCCGACGGGAATGACGCCTGTGATCCCGCCAGCAATCTGCGACTCGATCAGCTTCTCGTAGGCGCCGAAATCAACCGCGCCGTCGCGGAAGGGCGTGACCAGAGCGGTGTAGGTGCCGCGGAACATTCGTTAGGCAAACTACAGCTCGACGCTGCCTTCGAAAACGAAATCTGCGGGACCGCTGAGCGTCACGTGCGTGAAGCCGTTGATCAATCGGTCAAAGCCGACCTGCAATTCATCGCCGCCTTTGACTAAAACGCGGACCGGCGAATTCGCGCCTTCGGTCGCGGCGAAGAGCAACGCGCTGGCGACAACACCAGTCCCGCAAGCAAGCGTTTCATCTTCCACCCCGCGTTCGTAAGTGCGAATCGCGATCTGATTCTCGCCGCGTCGTTCGAGAAAATTCACGTTCGCGCCACGGGGCTCGAATTCCGCATGATGCCGCACCGCTGAGCCGATCGTCCAAACGTCAACCTTTGCGATGTCGCTGACCGGAATCACGACATGCGGGACGCCGCTATCAATGTAGTGGCAGCGAAACGTCTGGCCGGCGGCGGAGATGTTCAGGTTCAGCCGCATGTCGCGTGGTTCGCTCATCTGGAGCGTGACACCTTCACCTTGCAACGCGGCGGCGATCACACCAGCCGGTGTTTCGAACGACAGCTTATCCACCGGACCCGCGACGCGATTCACGAAACGCGCGAAGCAACGCGCACCATTGCCGCACATCTCCGCTTCGCCGCCATCGGCGTTGTAGTAACGCATCCGGAAATCCGCGCCGTTGCTCGCCGGTTCGATCATTAGCACGCCGTCCGCGCCGATGCCGCGATGGCGATCGCAAAGGCGCGAGATCTGCGTGCCGCTCAGCTGCAACTTGCCCGCGCGATTGTCGAGCATGACGAAGTCATTGCCCGCGCCATTCATCTTGATGAAGTCGAGCTTTGGCATGCGATTTCCTAACACACGCCGGGGGCGGCGCAACGTTGGCGGACGAAGAGCGCTTGCCGCCGCGCCACGCCCGGCATGATGTTGCGCGCATGTTTCGCTTCGTCTTCTACGTCGCCGTCGGTGTTCTGTTTTGCCTAACGAATTCAAACGGACAGACCGGCGACGATCTGAGCGGCGCGTTGCACTGGCGAAATGCGGGGCCGCATCGCGGCGGACGCGTCCGCGCGATCAGCGGTGTGCCCTCGCAGCCGAACGTCTTCTACATGGCGCAGGTGAACGGCGGCGTCTTCAAGACGGACGACTTCGGACGGACATGGCAGCCAATTTTCGATCGTGAACCGACCGGCTCGATCGGCGCGATCGCGGTCTCGCTTTCGAATCCGGAGATCATCTACGTCGGCAGCGGCGAAGGATTGCACCGGCCGGATTTATCGATCGGCGACGGTGTCTACAAATCGAGCGATGCGGGGAAGACGTGGACGCATCTCGGCTTGCGTGACGCGCAGCAGATCGCGCAGATAGCGATCGATCCGCAGAATCCTGATCGGCTGTTTGTCGCCGTCGGCGGACATCCGTATGGGCCTAACGAGGAGCGCGGGATTTTCCGCTCAGCCGACGGCGGAAAGAGTTTCGAGAAGGTCGTCTACAAAGACGAAAATATCGGCGCGTCTGACGTAGCGATCGATCCGCAGAATCCGCAGATCGTCTATGCCGGCTTGTGGGAATCACGCGAAGGCCCGTGGGAAAACAGCACCTGGAACGGCGGTGGCGGTGGCATTTTCAAATCGGCCGACGGCGGTGCGACCTGGACGCAACTGCGCAACGGACTGCCCGATGCGGTCGTGCAGGCGAATCTCACCATCGCGCCGAGTGCGCCTAACGAGTTGTTCGCGGCGGTCCGCGGGATGAAACGATCCGATCTGTTTCGTTCGAGCGACGCGGGCGAGTCGTGGCGCAAGATCACGGAGGATCAGCGTCCGGCCGCGGGTATCGGCGGCGGCGAATTGCCCGTCCCGCGCTTCGATCCGAAAGATCCGAACGTCGTCTATTCGGCGAGCGTGGTTTGCTGGAAATCGACCGACGGGGGCAAGACGTGGATGGGCTGGCGCGGTGCGCCGGGCGGCGACGATTACCAGAACGTCTGGATCAATCCCAATGATACGAACGTGATCCTGCTCGGGAGCGATCAGGGCGCAATCGTAACCGTCAACGGCGGGAAGACCTGGAGTTCGTGGTACAACCAATCGACCGCGCAGCTCTATCACGTCAGCGCAGATAACGCGTTTCCATACCGGCTCTACAGTGGGCAGCAGGAGAGCGGTTCAGTCGGGATCGCGAGCCGCGGGAACGATGGCGCGATCACGTTCCGCGATTGGCATCCTGTGAGCGCGGAAGAATACGGATACGTTGTCGCGGATCCGCTCGATCCAGACATCGTCTACGGCGGTAAACTGAGCCGGTTCGATCGTCGCACCGCGCAGGCCGCGGATATTCTGCCACTCGCTTTGCGCTCGCCGGATTTCCGGATGGTCCGCACTCAGCCGATCGTTTTTTCCCCGAAAGATCCGCACCTGCTTTTCTTCGCGAGCAACACGGTCTGGCAGACACGCGACCGTGGAGAAAACTGGCAGCAGATCAGCCCGGACTTGACGCGCAAGACATACGAGCTGCCGGAGTCGATCGGGAAATATCGCGGCGAGAAATCCGCGGAGCCGAAGCAGCGCGGTGTCATCTACACGATCGCGCCGTCGCCGTTCGATGTGAATCGCATCTGGGTTGGAACAGACGACGGCCTCATTCACCTCACGACCGATGGCGGCAAGAAATGGACGGATGTCACGCCACCGGAGATTACCGCGTGGCAGAAGATTTCGATCATCGACGCCGGGCACTTCGATGCGAACACAGCCTACGCGGCGGTCAACACGTTGCGCCTGGATGACGTGCAGCCGCACATCTACCGCACGAACGACAGCGGCAAGAGCTGGCAGGCGATCTCGCGCGGCATTCCGTCCGGCGAAACGGTGAACGTCGTGCGCGAAGACACGCAGCGGAAAGGTCTGCTCTTCGCGGGCACAGAGCGCATGGTCTACTACTCGTTAGACCAAGGCGAGAACTGGCAGTCGTTGCGCCTGAATATGCCCGCGACGTCGATCCGCGATTTGATCATCAAGGACGACGATATAGCCGTTGGCACGCATGGCCGCGGGTTTTGGATTCTCGATAACATCACGCCACTGCGTCAGGTCGCCGCGGGAGGTAACCAGCCAGTGCTCTTCAAGCCGCAGGTCGCGACGCGCGTCCGCTGGAATTTGAATACGGACACACCGTTGCCGCCGGATGAGCCGGTCGGCGAGAACCCGCCGGATGGTGCAATGATCGACTACTACGTGCCCGCGGGTGTGAGCAGTGTCGCGCTCGAGATCAAAGACGGGAAAGGCAATCTCGTGCGGCGTTACGCGAACGATGATCCGCTGCCGCAGCCTGATCCGGGCAAGCTCAAGGTGCCCGCCTACTGGGTTCGGCCGCCGCAGGCGCTTGCGACGAAAGAAGGCGCGCAACGTTTCCTCTGGGACATGCATTACGCGCCCATTCCCGGTGTCGCTCCGGAATATCCGATCGCCGCGATTTATCGGAACACCGCGGCGCGCGCTACCTCGCCGTGGGCATTGCCGGGGAACTACAGCGTCACGTTAACGGTAGATGGGAAGAGCTACACGCAACCGCTCACGCTCAAGATGGATCCGCGCGTGAAAGCTTCCGCCGCAGATCTGACGGCGCAGTTCGACCTTTCGATGAAGCTATACGAGCAGCGCAAAAAGCTGGAGCCGATCGGTCGCGACTTTGAGGCGCTGAATGATGGCCTAACGAAAGCAAGCGAGCGCGCGGGTGAGAATCCGGCGAAAGAGCAAATCGCCGCGATGAAAAAGCGGCTGGAGGAATTTGCGCCACCGAACGCGCGACCTGGTGCGCCTTTGAGTTTCGCAGCGCTCGATAACGTCGAGCATCTCTTTGCGGTCCTCCAGGAAGTGGATGCTGCGCCGACTGCGCGCGTGCGAACGGCGGTGGGCGAAGTGGAAACGAAGTCGAGCGATGCAGTCGCGCGCTGGCAGGCGCTCGTAGCAAACGAGTTGCCGCAGTTGAATCAGCAACTCACGGCGGCGGGGCTCGAAGAGATCAAACTCAAAACGACCGCGGAAGAGTGACGAATTACTGGCGACACGCTCAGCGTGGTCGCGCGGCACGTTCTGTTTAAGACAGCTCGTAGCCGGAGGTCGTTATGAAAAACTTCTCGTTGCTTCTCCTGCTGGCCGTCTCTGCACTCAGTGCGCGCGCTGCCGCCACGCCGAGGGCGAAACGACCGATCGACGTGCATTCGCCGCAGGTCCCGAGCAGCCCGATTGCGCTCGCTGCCGCCACTCCGACGCCGATCCCGAAAGGCTCCGTCTATGTGCAATTGCAGCAAATCGCGAGTGGTCTGACCGCGCCGGGTTCGCTCGTCTCGGCGAATGATGGAACCGGCCGGCTCTTCATCGTGCAGCAAACCGGCCAAATTCTGATCCTGCGCAACGGCAGCGTAACGCCCACGCCATTCCTCGATGTCTCCAGCCGTCTCGTCGGGTTGAATCCCGGCTACGATGAGCGTGGCCTGCTCGGCTTCGCGTTTCATCCCGACTTCAACAACCCGGGCATGCCCGGCTTCGGAAAAGTCTACACCTACACGAGCGAGCCAGTCTCCGGCGCGGCCGATTTCACCGTTCCGATCTCTGGTTCATTCGATAACCAGGCAGTCATCGCGGAGTGGCAGGTTTCTGCCGGTAACCCGGACGTGATCGACACGAGCACGCGGCGTGAAGTGATGCGAATCGATCATCCGCAGTCGAATCACAATGCGGGCGATCTGCACTTTCGGGCGAGCGATCATTATCTCTATATCGCGACGGGCGATGGCGGGAACGGAAATGACGTTGGCCCGGGTCACACCGCGAACACCGGCAACGCGCAGGATCGCTCGAATGTCCTCGGCAAGATCCTGCGCATCGATCCACTACATCCCAGCCTAACGAGTGGTAGCTCCGATGCGGTGAGCGCGAATGGAAAGTATCGCATTCCGGCGTCGAACCCCTTTGTCGGACAGAGCGGAATCGTTCCGGAGGTTTACTGCTACGGCCTGCGTAATCCGTATCGCTTCAACTTCGATGCGGCCACGAACCAGTTCCCGATCGCGGATGTCGGGCAGAACAACATCGAGGAAGTAGATCTCGGCGTTAGCGGCGGGAACTTCGGCTGGAATCGCAAGGAAGGGAGTTTCCTGTTCAATCCAGCGAACGGAACGATATCCGATGATCCCGCACCAGATCCGGCGTTGCTCAACCCGATCGCGCAATACAGCCACACTGACGGCAGCGCAGTGATCGGTGGTTACGTTTCACGCGGAGGGCTCCTGCCTTCGCTCAACGGCGCGTACGTTTTCGGCGAGCTCAATGGCCGGTTGTTCTACACCTCGCTCGCAGATGGCGTCATTCGTGAGCTGCGGCTCGGAATGAATGACGCGGCGCTCGGCGCAAATGTGAAAGGGATGGGCCAGGATAACCGCGGCGAAGTTTATGCACTGGTTGATTCAAACATCGGACCAAGCGGTACTGGGGGGCGAGTGTTGAAGTTGACGACGATCCCGCCCGTAGCCGCCGTCTCGCGCAAGCTGCATAACGGGACGGCTTTCGACATCGACCTGTTGACGACGACGCCGGCGACTGAGCCGCGCGACGGCGCCTATCAGGTTGTGTTCACATTTGCCGGGCCGGTTGCAGTAATGACAGCGATCACGAAGCCGGACACCGGCGCGACGGGCAGCGTTGCGGGGCAGCCTTTGGTGGTGGGCAACCAAGTGGTCGTCGATCTGACAAACGTCAGCAACGCGCAGCTGCTCACCGTCTCTCTCATCGGCGTGACGAACGGCGGGATCACGCGCGATGTCTCGGTGCAGATCGGCGTGCTGATTGGCGACACGAACAGCGACGGCACCGTGAACTCCGCGGATGCAACCATCACGCGCAATCGCTCCGGCCAAACGACCGACGGAACAAACTTCCACTCCGACTACAATCTCGATGGCTTCATTAACAGCGCTGACGCCACGATCGTGCGCGCGCGTTCTGGCACGATGGTGCCACCGTAGCGGAGGTGGCTGGGGAGGGAATTGAACCCCCGACACGAGGATTTTCAGTCCTCTGCTCTACCAACTGAGCTACCCAGCCGTGGGCGCTCACTATCCGAGAATCCGTACATCGCGCAAGCGTTGCGCTGCATCAAAAGCTTCGCTCCAACGCGACCGCGCGACCGAGAAGATGCATGTATTGCGGACGCGAAATTTCGATCGCGCCGAATTGCTGCAGATGCGGCGTGAGCCACTGCGTGTCGAGCAAGACGAAACGCTGTGCGCGCAGATGTTCGACCAGCGCATGCAGCGCGACTTTTGAGGCATCTGTCGCTTCGTGAAACATCGATTCGCCGAAGAACGCGCCGCCTAACGAGACGCCATATAACCCGCCGACGAGCTTATTTTCCTGCCACGCTTCGACCGAGTGAGCCTGACCAAGCTCATGCAGCCGTGTGTAGCTGCGGATGATCTCGCCGTTGATCCACGTCTCCTCGCGCTTCGCACAAGCACGGATGACACGCGCGAAAGCAGTATCGATCCGGAGGTCGAAGATCCTCTTGCGCAACGTACGCTGCAGGCCGTGCGGGAGATGAAAGCGATCGAGCGGAATGATTCCGCGCTTTTGAGGCGAGAACCACTCGATCGCGCCGTCCTCCATCGCCATCGGGAAAACGCCGAGCCGGTAACCCTGGAGCAAGACTTCCGGCGCAATCATCTCGTCATCGTAATCGTGGTCCTGTTCGTCCTCTCGCTCGATTTTCGGAAGCAACTGGAAGCCGAGTGCGAGCGTGAGCGCAAATTCGGTGCATTTCCTTGCATTGAATTCGCGACCCCATAATCTTTCCGGATGAAGGCCGTTCACATTGCGCTTTTCGCTGCGCTTCTCCTCTGTGTGTGCGGTTGTGCGAACGAAGGACCGACGTCGCAGGAGGTCGGCGAACAACTTTCGCGCGGGGTTCGAGGCGAAGGTCAGGTCACGCCGGACATCGATCGCTCGGACGATCCTTACGTGAAGCCGCGGGGCGGACGGGACAACAAGCCGGAAGGTTCAGGCTAAAGATGTCGACTCCGTCCGCGCATTCAAAAATCCTCATCCTCGATTTCGGTTCGCAGTACACGCAGGTCATCGCGCGACGCATCCGCGAGTGCCAGGTCTACTCCGAGATCGTGCGTTTCGACATCACCGCGGCGGAAGTGGCGGCATCGAAGCCGAATGGAATCGTCCTCTCCGGCGGCCCCGCGAGCGTTTACGATGAAGGCGCGCCGCAAGTCGATCCAGAGATCTTCTCGTTAGGCATTCCGATCCTCGGGATTTGTTACGGGATGCAGTTGATGGCGCGGCATCTCGGTGGCGAAGTCGCTTACAGCGCGCATCGCGAATATGGCGCGGGCATGCTGCACGTCGCGAACGGTTCGCAGCTCTTCAAAGGCATCGGCGAGCAGCTCGATATCTGGAATAGCCACGGCGACAAAGTGACCGCATTACCGCGCGGCTTCCGCGCTGCCGCGCAGACGGAGAATTCGCCTTATGCCGCGATCGAGAATCCGGATACGCGACTTTACGGGCTGCAATTCCATCCGGAAGTCGCGCACACGCCGCGCGGTCGCGAGATCATCCAGAATTTCGTCTACGAAATCTGCCATTGCTCGATGGATTGGACGATGGGCTCGTTTATCGACGAAGCCTGCGCGAGAGTGCGGCAGCAAGTGGGCGACGAGAAGGTCGTGCTCGGACTAAGTGGCGGTGTTGATTCAAGTGTCGTGGCCGCGCTTCTGCACAAAGCAATCGGGGACCAGCTCACCTGCATCTTCGTGAACAACGGACTGCTGCGCGCGCGTGAGGACGAGTTAGTGCAGCGCGTTTTCGGAGAAAATTTTCACATCAAGCTCAAGTATGTCGACGCGTCGGATCGCTTCTTGAGCAAGCTGCGCGGCGTTACTGATCCGGAGCAGAAGCGGAAGGTCATCGGGAACGAGTTTATTGATGTCTTTCAGCACGCGACGGAAGAGCTACTAGCGGAAGATAAAGCGGACGGCGCGCACGAGCACGGTGGTTATCGCTTCCTCGCCCAGGGCACCTTGTATCCCGACGTGATCGAGAGCGTCGCGATCGGCGGGAATCCGGCGCACGTGATCAAGAGCCATCACAATGTCGGCGGCTTACCGGAGAAGATGCACTTCGAGTTGGTTGAACCTGTGCGACAGCTCTTCAAAGACGAGGTCCGGCAAGCTGGTCTGCAATTAGGTCTGCCGAAGGAAGTAGTCTATCGCCAGCCATTTCCCGGACCCGGCTTAGCGGTTCGTATCCTAGGAGAAGTTACCCCCGAGTATCTCCGCATCCTTCGCGAAGCAGACACGATCGTGACCAGCGAGATGGAAGCTTCGGATTGGTATTATCGAGTCTGGCAATCCTTCGCAGTCTTACTACCCGTTCGTTCCGTCGGAGTGATGGGCGACCAACGGACCTACGAGAACACCATCGTTTTGCGTGTAGTAGAAAGCCAGGACGGCATGACCGCCGACTGGGTAAGGCTGCCTTACGAGTTGCTAGCCCGCATTTCGACCCGGATCATCAACGAAGTCAAAGGTGTCAACCGCGTCGTCTACGACATCTCGAGTAAGCCTCCTAGCACTATTGAGTGGGAGTAACTCGGTCGGCTACTTCAGCAGGTAGTCGCGAATAAACTGCACCGTAGCGTAGAACTGGAAGTCCTGGTTCTTCTTCTTCTGGAAACCATGACCCTCGTCCTTTCCGACGAGGTACCAGACGGGCGTTCCCTGTTGCTTTAACGTCGCGACGATCTGATCGGCTTCGCTTTTCGGCACGCGCGGATCGTTTGCTCCAGCGACGACAAACATCGGCTTCGTGATCTTGGCCGCGTTGTTCAGCGCCGCGATCTTCTCCATGAACTCCGCCTGCTGCGGTTCGCGCTCGTCTCCATATTCAACCCGCCGCAGATCGCGCCGATAGCTCTCCGTGTTCTTGAGGAAGGTCGCGAGATTGGATATTCCGACTACATCGAGCGAACAACGAATCCGATCGGCGTAGTTCCACGAAACCTGCAAGGTCATGAAGCCGCCGTAGGATCCGCCGGTCACCATGACGCGATCACTGTCGAGGCGCCCGTTCGACGGAATCCAGTCCAGCAGCGTCGAGATGTCCTTGTAGGAATCCTCGCGCTTCAAACCATTGTCGAGCTGGAGAAAACTCTTCCCGTAGCCGGCCGAGCCGCGCACGTTCGGCATGATCATCGCGCAACCGAGTTCGTTGATGAAGTAGTTCGTCCGGCCGGCGAAGGTAGGACGGAACTGTGCTTCCGGCCCGCCATGAATGTTGATGATGATCGGACGCTTGCCGGGAAACTTGCTCTCGTTAGGCAGATACAGGAAGCCACTGATTTCGCGGCCATCGAAGCTTTTCCACTTCACCAGCTGCGGCTCAACAAACTGGTCCGCCGGGATCCCGCCCGTCTCGCTAGTTGTCCAACGGGTGACGACATTCTTCCCGCCGGCCGTCGACCATGAGTAGGCGTCGGAAGGCGAGCGCGCGCCGTTTACATTGAAGGCAAGAAGACCCTGCTTCGCATCGGGGTGCCACTTCAACCCGCTAATGACCGAAGGCGGGAGCGGCGGATTGAAGAGCGGATCTTTCGCGGACGTGCCCTTGTCACCCGTCACATCCAGCATGTGGAGCGTGCTGAGACCGTTCTCATTCAGGGTGTAGGCGATGTGTTTGCCGTCCGGACTTAAGTCCCATTCGTCCGTGTCGAACTTTGCTTCCGGCTGAAGGTAAGTGTGCTTGCCGCTCGCCACATCGATGTAGGCCAAGCGCGCGAATTCTGATTCGCGATCGGTCGTCACGTAGACACCTTTGCTATCCTTCGCAAAGCGGGCGCGGAAGTAAGCCACCTTGTCGGTCCCTTCACGACCGCGCGGTGTCAGTTCCTTGCGCTCGCCGCTCTGTGCATCGATCAGCCAGAGGTAGCTCTCGTTGATGGAAATCTCCTCGAGCGCGACTAACTGTTTGTCGTCCGGCGACCACTCCTCAACCTGCCAGCCGCCGCCCTTCAGTTCCGCGACCATCCGCGCGCTTTTCGGGTCGTTAGGCGATTGGATGTAAATGTCGTTATCGGTGCCGTTGCGCCGCGTTGAAGTGTAGGCAATGCGGTCGCCTTTCGTGCTCCAGACGGGATCGGAGTTGCGCGATTTTCCGTCGGTCAGGAGTGTCACTTCGCCGGTCGCGAAATCGTAGCGATAGGTCTGGTTGAACTCGTTGCCGCCCGCGCTTTTCGAGAAGAGGACGAAATCGCCTTTCGTCGGATCGAAGGTCGCGTTCGTCACTCGATCCGGGAAGAAGGTAAGCTGGGTGCGTGCGCCTCCGGGTTGCGTAACCAGATGCACCTGGTTCGTATCGGCGAAGCGCGTGAGGATGAGCGACTCCGGCCGCGTCGGATGCCAGTCAACAAACGCGGCCGCGCGCGCTTCGGTGTAACGACCGACCTGCTCGATAACCTCGCTCGAGATCGGCGGAATGCCGTCGAGTGCGAGGCTGTCCGGCGGGGTGATCGGCTTTGGCGCGTCGGCGCCATGCACGGCTGAAGCAAGACTGAGAGCGACGAGAAAGTGCGGGATGCGAGCGGTCATAGCGGTGGCCGATTATACCCGAACTCCGCCGCCGCGCTGTCCTTGTCTTGACGCGCGGATAAACTGCCGGCGCTTTGAGCGCGCTCCGCATTGCGAACCTCGTCCGCTCGCGCGCTTTCGCGACGTGGCTCCTGCTCGCATTCTGCGTCGCGCTTTTCCTCGCGCAAAACCGCTCGTCGCCCGCACCGTTCACGTTCGAAGCGGAGGTACAAACGACCAAGGCGACGCGGCTGCGTCTCTTCTACGACAGCGGCGCCGGCTTCAATCTGCACGATTCGGCAACGCTGCTGGTCGATACGCGACGCGGCGCGCGGAAGCTTCGCTTTCCAATCGCAGCGCGAGATGTACGCGAGTTGCGGTTGGTGCAACTTGATCTCGCCGAGCCGCTGACAATCGCGCATCCGAAGCTGCGCGCATTTGGCGGCGGCGAGTGGTCGTTCGGAACTGCCGACATCGCTCCCGACTGGCACATTATTTCGACGGAGAGTGAAGGAGAAACGCTGCGGTTTCTCGGAAGTCCTGGCACGTCTGATCTCGCGGTTCGAATCAAGCTGGTCGCACCGGTCCGCGCTACGTCCGCAGTGCCCTTCTTGCGCTGGGTCGTTGTTGCCCTGCTCTGCATCGCGGCCACCGCATTGCTCTTGATGCCGCGTGTGGCGAGCGAACCGATTCGCGTTCCCAGGAGGGCAGTCATTGCTCTGCTGACGCTCGCGTTCGTCCTCGCAATCGGGTTCAAACTGAATGGCAGCTCGACTGCGTTTTGGCGACTGATTGCGGATCGAGAAACCCCGGATCATTCGTTAGTCGCGGGAACGCC
>JBJMWV010000248.1:0-3060 GCA_045809985.1 Chthoniobacterales bacterium
AAAAAATACCCAAAAACACGCACTTCACATATATTTAACCACGATCGCTATTTTCTCGATCGAATTGCGACGCGCGTGGTCGAGCTTTCGCGCGGAAAATTTCACAGCTACGACGGGAACTACACGGACTATCTGCTCGCGCGTGCCGAGCGCGCCGCGGTGGAGGAAATGCAGGAGCATAAGCGGCAACGTTTTTTGAAACGCGAGCTGGCGTGGGTGCGAAAAGCGCCGCGCGCGCGGCGGACGAAATCAGTCGATCGCGTCGAGCGGTATTTCGAGATGGCGGCGCAAGACGCGCCGGAGGCGGAGATCGATGTCGACCTGATCATTCCGCCCGCGCCGAAGCTCGCGAATCGCGTGATTGAGCTACGCGATGTCGGGATCGAACTCGGCGGGCGCACGTTGTTTCGCGACGTTTCGTTGAACATCGCGGCGGGCGAGCGGCTCGGGATTGTGGGTCGCAATGGTGTCGGCAAATCGACGTTGCTCAAGATCATGCTCGGCCAGCTCGAGCCGACACGCGGGGAGGTGGAGATCGGCGCGCGGACGGAGATCAACTACGTCGATCAAAATCGCGTGATGCTCGATGACGCGAAGACGGTTTGGGAGGAGGTCGGCGAGGGGAGCGAATACGTGCGGCTCGGCGAGGAGAGCATCACGTTGCGCGGTTATCTGCGGCGGTTCCTCTTCACCGAGGATCGGATCAACACGAAGATCGATCAGCTGAGTGGTGGTGAGCGCAGTCGCGTGTTGCTCGCGAAGATCCTCAAACGCGGCGGGAATGTGCTCATTCTTGATGAGCCGACGAATGACTTGGATCTCGGAACGTTGCGACTGCTCGAGGAAGCGCTGGTGGCGTTTACCGGCAGCGTCATCGTGGTCAGCCACGATCGCTATTTTCTCAATCGCGTCTGCACGGCGATTCTGGCGTTCGAAGGCGACGGCGTGGTGCGGTACTCGGTCGGCAACTACGACTACTATCTTGAGAAGCGCGCGGCGGAAGTAGCGGCAGTCGCGGTCACTCCGGAAAAGCCCCCAGCGCCTGCGGCGGTCGCCTCGAAACCGCGCAAACTCAAGTACGGCGAACAACGCGAACTCGAAGGAATGGAAGCGGCAATACTCGCAGCCGAAGACGACGTCGCTCGGCTCGAAGCATTGCTCAACAATCCCGAGTTCTTCGCGAAAAACGCAGCGGAGTTTCCGAAGCTCGACGCCGAGCTTCGCGCCGCCCGAGATAAGGTCGCGGGGCTTTACGCGCGTTGGGAAGCACTCGGGCAGATCGCTGTGGCAGCGAGCTAGTTTCCGCGCCTGCTAGCGATACACGTCTTTGCGGTCGCCGATCGCGCTCACGCGAATCACCTGCGCTGAGTGGTCGACTGTATAGAGGATTCGGTAATAGCCGACGCGTACGCGATACCCGTCGCGGTTCTGCAGCTTCTTCACTCCGGTCGGGAAGGCTTCCGCCTCCAACCGTCGGAGAGTTTCCACGATACGGCCGCGGTTCTGCGCAGAAAGACGCTTCAGTTCCTTTTCGGCGGAGCGCTGAAGCTCAACGCGCCAACTCACGTCTCGAGATCAGCAAGGACGTCGCGCAACGGCCGGCTAGGCTCACCGCGGCGCTCCTCGATCGTGAGACAATCTTGCAGATCTTCGCGGAGTTCGCGATCTGCGAGCAGCAAGCGCAGGACTTCCTCGCGTTCGCCTTCAGGAAGTGCCCTGAATTCAGCGATCAATTGCGCAGCGCTCATCACGCTGAACTTACAGTAATGTTCAGGTCACCCGCAATTGATTCGGTGGACGCCGCCCCAATCGCACAAAAAGCGTAAATCGGACGCAAATTCCCTCTTGCGGGCACCACTTTCATTCCTATAGTGCCGCTCCCGCAATCAGGCGTTGAGGCTGACTTGTTGTCCTGAGCGCGGGTTTTTCGTCGCCCGAATCCAGACGCCTTGTGTCCGGTTTGGGCGGCTGCCGTTTATAAACCTAGATGCCAACGATCAATCAGCTCATTCGGAAGGGACGAAAGAAGGTCTCGGTGAAATCAAAATCACCGGCTCTGAAGAATTGTCCGCAGCGCCGCGGGGTGTGCACGCAGGTCATGACGCGCACGCCGAAGAAGCCGAACTCTGCCCTGCGCAAAGTGGCCAAGGTGCGGTTGACGAACGGGCAGGAGATCATAGCCTACATCCCCGGCGAAGGGCACAATCTGCAGGAGCACTCGATCGTGCTCGTGCGTGGCGGACGAGTGAAGGATCTGCCGGGCGTGCGTTACCACATTGTGCGGGGAACGCTGGACTCGTTAGGCGTGGATGGACGCCGGCGGAGTCGTTCGAAGTATGGCGCGAAGCGTCCGAAGGCCGGCGGTGATGCCGCGGCGGCTGGCGCGAAGAAGAAGAAGTAAATTTTTAAGTACGGAAACGAATCCACATGTCTCGTCGGCGGAAAGTTTACAAGAAAGAGGAGAAGGTTGACTCGCGCTATGGCAGCGTCGCGGTCGCGCGTCTGATTTCGACCGTGATGAAGCGGGGGAAGAAGTCTCTCGCGGAGCGGATCGTCTACACTGCGATCGATAAGTCGCGCGAGAATTCGGACGCGGTTGATCCGCTCGAAGTTGTAAACAAGGCGCTGGAGAATGTGCGCCCCCGTCTCGAAGTGAAGTCACGCCGCGTCGGTGGCGCGACGTACCAGGTGCCGATGGAAGTGACCCCCGCCCGCCAGGTCTCGCTCGCGATGCGCTGGATCGTGACCTTTGCCGATAACCGCCGCGGTATGCCGATGGCGGACGCGCTCGCGGCTGAACTGAAGGACGCGGCGTCGGGTCAGGGCAACGCGATCAAGAAGCGCGACGACACTCACAAGATGGCGCAAGCGAACCGCGCCTTTGCACATTTCCGCTGGTAAAAAAATGGCTACTGCGACTCTAGATAAACCGACGGCGACGACGAATCCGAATTCGCCGAACCGCAAGTTCCCGCTCGAGAAGACGCGGAACATCGGCATTGCTGCGCACATCGATGCGGGCAAGACGACGCTGACGGAGCGCATTCTTTTTTACACCGG
>JBJMWV010000249.1:0-5047 GCA_045809985.1 Chthoniobacterales bacterium
CACGGCGAGCAGCTCCTCAGCCCCGACCAACGCATCGCGGCAGTCGGCTACGCCGAGTTTGCGCCCGGTCTTTGGCAGCTTTCGCGCGCCGCTCATCTTTGTGGAAACCGGGAGCGTTCAGCTTGTATCCCGTCGTGCGAAAACCACGATTTGTTTGCAGCCAGGCAAGCGCGTCACTGAGGAGAGTTCGCGTTCCATGGGTGAACGTGTAGCCCGCTGACTTCATCGCACTGACGTACGCCCGGCTGCGCTTTAGTGACGTGGCAAGTTCGGTCGCGCTGACTGGGTATCTCAATCTCCATTCTTCGAGCACGTCCCGCCAGCCGCCTTACGGAATGAACCGGGTACTCAAGGCCGATAATTTGTCTGAATCAATTCGGCCCACTCTGCGAGTTTTCTCGCGCGTTCTTCGCTCATCCGCAGTTACCCCGGCGAATGATTTAGCTCGCCAAGGAAACCCGCACCGGATTCAACTTGCGTAAGAACCCTCCAAAACAATGAAACATAAAAGCATCGTCCCCGTGTGTCTCTCTGTCCTCGCGCTGATCGCTCTGCCCGTCTCGAGCTTCGCCCAGCTTCTGGGTAACGGCTTTGGCGGAACGCTCTACGACATCAATACCGCGACTGGCGCTGCGACCAATCCGCGCTCGACCGGGCAGACTTTCGTGGTTGGGATCACTTTTGATTCTTCGGGCAATCTTTATGGACTGACGACGTTCGCCAGTTCAAGTCCGAGCTCGCTCGTAAGAATTAACCCAACTACAGGTGCGAGCTTCGTCGTGGGACCGACCGGGTTATCAAACATCTTTGAAGGTGACATCGCGTATAACCCAACGAACGGGAACCTCTACGGGATCCAGGACGTCCCAAGCTCAGGAGCGCGCAATCTATTCCGGATTAACGCCGCGACGGGAAACGCGACCACGATCGGCGCGCTGCCGGGGACAAACACAGATTTTTCAGCGCTGGCCTTCAATGCCGCCGGCGTGCTCTACGCGCTGGACACGGCGACTGCAACGGCGACGCTCTATGTCATTAACCCGCTCACCGCTGGACTCATCAGTTCTGTGGTGACCAACGTCCGTTTAGGTAGCACCGCAGCCCTCGCTTTCGATCCTGTGACGGGCATCGCCTATTTGGCGGACGGCAGCACCAACGGAACGAACCTGCTATACACGCTAAACACCACGACAGGCGTCGCGACGGCGGTAGGTCCGCTCGGAATAACCGACCTGGCCGGACTAGCCTTCCGCCCCGCCGCGAATCAGGCCGTCCCCGACAGCGGGACAAGCCTTCTGCTGCTCGCCTTCGCGTTCGCGTCGCTCTACCTTGCGCGCGAGCGCTTGACGGAGCGAGTGCGATCGCCTCAGGCAACCTAATTCGCCCCTCGGTAATCGAAGTTCGAGCACGTGCTCGCGGTAGAGGGCATCGTTCCGTGCGGTGCGCCGATGCGGCAGTTCCTCTCTGTGTCGCGTTATATGTTTACCGAGATCAACGATTTGCACAGTCTGCGAACGGTTGTGCGCGACTTGGGAAAAAGTTTATTCCCAGCGCCGGTCCATCGAAGGAGGAGAAAAGCGACATAAACGCAATCTATACCTCCGTGCAGTACGACGGTCCGGAGCCATCTAACACGCCCGCCGAAGGCGAAACCAAGTGGTAGCGTAGTCACGTAGGCGTCAGCGCCGAAAAGCTTCACGATCTAACGAGATCCAGGGGAGTGGGGGTGCGTACCTGTCCGCGCCTGCGCCAGTGCAGGAAAACTAACTCCGCGCGCAGGAGCGACGCGAGAAGGTCGCGCAAATGACTGAGTCGAAGCCGCGGAGTCCGCGCGCTCTACTCAGGTCGTCGCACTTGCGTCATCCTGGAACTGGCATTGAGCCACGCAGAAAAGTAACAACCCTGTTACTTAATCGCGCTCGCTTCCGCTCGTCCATGCGCGCGCGATCGGGCTGGCGAAACCGAACCTATTGGGAGGAGGAGAAGATGAAACACAGATCGATTTCGTTCCTGGCCGCGCTTGCTGCCGTAGTCTGGCTCGGGGGGAGCTCATCTGGATTCGCTCAAGGCGCGGCTAACATTGTCTGGGAAGCGCCAACGCCAAATGGCCTGGCCAATAGCATCGTCGGAGTGGGCTGGGCGCCGGGACCTTCCGGCCAGGTGGCGATGGGTTCGACCGACCGCTGGCTGCGCACGCGGCGGGCAGCGGATGGCCAGCTGATTTATTCGATTCTGGGGCCACAGCATAGTCGTGGCGGCGATCAGACCATCTACTCTACCGACGGGACACTACTCGCCGTTCATAATCTCAACAGCGGCCTGAACTATCGGGTCTATCGGGCGGTCGACGGCGTCTGGCTCGGCACTATTCTCGTCACCATCGACAGTGCCGGGCTGGTGCAATTCGCGCCCGACGCGCAGTTGCAAAGCTCGCTGCGATCAGGCGGGATCATGGATCGGTGGCGGATTGAAGAGTTCACCGTCATCTCGACCATCGGCAGTGGCTACGCCGTCACTACCACCACCTTTAATTTTTCGCCTGATCGCGGTTACCAGGCGGCTGCCACAGGCGGCACCATTAGCATTCAGTCGCGGACGTCTGGCAGCATCGTCGGATCATTCGCCGGCGGCGCTGCCCGAGGCTCTACCCCGATGGCGTTTACGCCAAAGAGCAGCGCAATTGCGGCCTGGGAGGCTGACTCTGATGCGACGATCCTGCGGAGCGTTCCCCATGGCGAGACCCTGATGCGGTTTCCCGATGCTGTAACTAACGAAGGGATCAGCGCGATCGGGCTTAGCCCCGATGGCACGAGTCTCGTCACCACCGGCTACCTTCCGTTCGAGACGGCGAATGGTTGGGAACAAAAGGGGATCGTTCGCTTCTGGCGCGTCGCGGATGGCATGTTGCTCCGTCAGTTCGATCAGCACACTGGAATCGCGGTGACCTCAGCGATCGCGTGGTCGCCCGATGCGAAGCAATTCATTTACGGCACCTATGAAGGAACCGTAGTCGTCGCGCTCTCTCCCGTGCCTAACCCAAACATCTGGCGGCTCCCGTGGGAACGCGGTTGACGGCGGTAGCATTCGTTAGGTTCCTGCTCGCCTCCTCGATTACTCACTGACCGAATCGACTGCTGCATCCGCACATCCGGGACCGTGGCGAGTGCGGCAAGCGCCAGCGCTCGCGCAGCGGCAGCAGATGATCGGCACCGGCTGCTGCTCGAGTGTTGCATCACCAGAGTTCACCGTGCGGTCACGGTCGATACCGCTCACGCGCTGCCAGAGTCGTAATTAGCTGTCGCGGCCGGAGTCGTAAGGGCACCGAAGTTGCTAAGGGCAGAACGGGTAATGTCTCGCCGCGATACCCGCGCGTTTAGCTACATCGAGCTGCTGATCAGCACCACGATGGTGATGATCTTTTATGTCGTCGCCTTCGGCGCGGGCTCTAAGTACGGCCAGACC
Organism: Chthoniobacterales bacterium; assembly: GCA_045809985.1. Lineage (GTDB taxonomy): Bacteria > Verrucomicrobiota > Verrucomicrobiia > Chthoniobacterales > UBA10450 > JACCTI01. The sequence goes on from JBJMWV010000249.1 coordinate 3,463, forward strand.
AAGCGCAAAGCAGCCTGCGTGTCTAATCTCGGCCAGATGCACATGGCGCTTTCGGTCTACGCCGCAGAGCACGATGGCCGTTATCCGCTCCTCGCCGGCGCCACTTCTTCCGAAGCGCCACTCAGCGAACTGGTGCCGCGTTATACAGCTGAGACGAGCCTCTTTATTTGTCCGGGGAGCAAAGATCGCGCGTTGCCGGGTGCGCAGCCCTTCGCGGATCGCCACATCAGCTACGCCTACTACATGGGACTTACACGTGACGCTGCGGCGGAGACGCCACTCGTCTCAGATGCGCAAGTCGACGGACACGAGAAGCGGCAGGGCGATGCGCTTTTCTCAGCCACGGGCTCGGCTCCGGGAAACAATCACCGCCGTTACGGCGGCAACGTTCTCTTTGTCGACGGTCACGTGGAGACCGGCGGCACGACTGCGACGCGCGACCTGCCCGTTCCGGCCGGCGTCGTTCTGCTGAACCCGAAGTCCTGATTCCCTTATGAAAGAGAAGCTATTCGAAATTCTCCTGAAAGTAGGAGTGGTTGTATTCGTCCTCTTTGTCGGGACCGCCGTCTGGTATTACACCCTTGGTAGAAAGCCAAAGCTCGTTCTCTCGACCTCGATCGCGGACAAGAAGAGTACGCCCGCGGCGCATTTGCTCGGGCCCGGCGAAATGATCTTGCTCGCAGGAGGCAAAGCGACGCTTTACGACACCGCTGCTGGCAAGGAGAAATGGTCTACGAATCTCGAAGCCGCGCGACCCACACCTGCGCCGACGCCGAAAGCAACGCCCGCCGCCGCGGTTGAACCGACGCTCGTCTCCAACACGCAACACGACCCGGCGGTGCAGTTGCTGCAGACACGCCTGGACCGCCAAACCGCGAAAGTCCAGAAGTGGGCCGCGGAGCTGAACGCGAAGCGCAACAAGCTGGACACGCCGCTGAAGGTCGCCGCATTCAAAGAAGAAGAAGCGAAATACCAGGCCGCAGTAGTCGAAGCGCGTGATGCGGCCGAGGCGTTGCGCAGATCAGGTAGCGCGGCGGGTGGTGCAAGCACCGCCATGTTGCCTTCACCGTTCGCGCCGGAGCAGGAAGACAACTATTTTGAGAGCGCACGCGCAGAAGTTTTCACTGAAGGAACTACTGTGTGTGTGTTGCAGGGACGCTCGCTGCGCCTGCTCGATCGCGGGAATGGTCGCCTAACGAAAGAGGTTCCACTTCCGGGAGGCTACAGCAAAATCTTGCACGGCCCGGGATGCCTTTACGTGCTCGGCTCCGGCGAGCCTGCGGGCATGCAGGTCACGCGCATCGATCTTCGCGAAGGAGCCGCCAAAATGGTTAGCCTAGCAGGTGCCACCAGCCGCTCACATTTCGCTTCTTCCCGCGATCCCGACGCAGGAATTGAAACACAGCGCACTGCGTTCGATGCCGATGGCAGCGAGCTGGCTCAGATGGATGTGCGTTTAAAAGAACGTAACGTCACTGAGCGTCAGACCGTAAAGGGAGATTCAGCTTCCGATTGGGAAGAAGCGGACAAGAAGACGACCGGTGGCTCGGGCGCCGACGCGGCGGTTTTCGCGCAGGCCTTGGCG
>JBJMWV010000250.1:0-2692 GCA_045809985.1 Chthoniobacterales bacterium
TCGCAGATCTGGCACGCGACGCAGCGCAGGCCGGCGTGCGCATCGTCGCCGTCGAAAACGAGGAAGGGGAAGTTGCGGAAGTTCTCCGGCAGCTTCCGCTTTTCTTCCGGATACTGAATCGTCGTTAGGCGATCCTCTTCGAAATAGCTGCCGACGAAGTTTCGTCCCGTCACCAGCATGCCCTTGAGAACTCCAGATCCAATCATCGATCGACCTCTCCCATCACGATATCAATGCTCCCGAGAATCACCATCACATCGGCGACGACGTGCCCGAGGCACATGTCTTCGAGGATGGTCAAATTGATGAAGCTGGGCGGCCGCACACGGTAACGATACGGAGTCGCGCTGCCGTCGCTGATCAAATAGAAACCGAGCTCGCCTTTCGGCCCTTCGATGCGCCCATAGCCTTCACCGAGCGGGGGCTTGAACGCGCGCACTTTGATCTTCGGATTCTGCACCGGGCCGGGTGTGATTTCGGCGAAGGCCTGATTTAGGATCGCGATGCTTTCGCGCATTTCGAGCGCGCGAATCATCAATCGATCGTAGACATCGCCGTGGTCGCCGAGCGGAATGCGGAACTTGAAGCGAGGATAGAACCCGTAGCCGTCGACTTTGCGGATGTCGTAGTTCACGCCCGTCGCGCGCAACATCGGGCCGGTGATGCCGGCGTTCACAGCAAGCTCGGGCGACAACTTGCCGATGCCTTGCGTGCGCGCGATCACGATCTCGTTGCCGGTGATCAGCTCTTCGAACTCGTCAAGGAAACGCGGGAAGTTATCGACGATCTGCTTCGCGGCGGCGAGCCAGTCTTCGTCGGCATCAACGCGACAACCGCCGAAGCGCATGTAGTCGCACATCATGCGTGAGCCAGTGAGCGACTCGAACAGATCGAGAATCTTCTCGCGTTCGCGGAACGCATACATCAGCGGCGTGCCCCATGCGCCCATGTCGCTGAGCAGAAAGCCGAGAAGCGACGCGTGGTTTTGCAGGCGCGTTAGCTCCGCGAGAATCACGCGCAGATATTGCGCGCGGTCGGGCACTTCGATGTTCGCCAGCTTCTCGACCGAGAGCGCGTAGGCCCAATTGTTCGAGAGCGACGCGAAGTAATCGAGCCGATCCGTGTAAGGCATCGAACCGAGATAGCTGGTGCGTTCGCCGATCTGCTCGTGATTGCGATGCAGATAACCGAAGACCGGCTTGAGCTTGGTCACGATTTCGCCGTCGAGCGCGACGTTCATGCGGAAGACGCCGTGGGTCGATGGATGCTGCGGGCCCATCGAGACCTCGAGCAGTTCGCCTTCGAGTCGTGAACTCATCGCGCGCGGCGGTGCTTGTTCGAGCTCGTGAAATCCGACCGCGCTCATGTTTGTGGCGTCAGCGTTTCGGCGACTGCCGGACGCGGCGGATAATGTTCCTTTGCGCGCTCAAGCACTTCGTCGTGCGGCGTCGGCTCGTATTCGAAATCGTCCGGCTGCACGTAATCCTTGCGCATCGGATGATCGGTAAATTCATCCCACATCAGGATGCGGCGTAGGTCCGGATGCGCGTCGAAGATGATGCCGTAGAGATCGTAGATCTCGCGCTCCTGAAACTCCGCGCTGCGCCAGATCGGCGTGAGCGATGGCATGTGCACCGCGTCAATGCGATTCGCCGTTCGCACGCGGATCACGACGGGCCCGTGCTTCAGTGCGATCGAGAAAAGGTGATACACCGCTTCGAGATATCCGGGAAGACTTTGCTCTTCCGTCTGCGCGATCTCCTTTTCCACTCTGTCGACGATCTGCTTCACCTTCACCGTCTTCTTCACCACACGATCGAGCCAATCGACGCCGGTCACGTTTGAGCAGAAGTCGAGACGCAGCGCCGGATCGTCGTGCAGAAAACGCGCGATGCGCAGCGCGTGATCGTTGTCGATCAGAAGCGACGGTTGATTCGCGGGGCCGGGATTTGGAATGATCTCGAGCTTCGCGCCTGGCACCGTTTCTTCAGCGCGTGCTTTGATTTCCTCGAGCAAAAGCATTCGTTAGGCGCGCTCGATCACGGGCGGCTGAAAGAGCGAAGGATTGGCGGGCGGGATGAGATCATGCTCGCCGAAGGCCGGCACCGGAAACTCGCTTGGACGTGATTCCGTCAGATGCGCGGCCTTGCCTGCGCCGGTCAGTTGTTGCTCGTCGATCTTGCGCTGCAATTCCATGAACGCGTGCAGCAACGCTTCGGGCCGCGGCGGACAACCGGGAATGTAAACATCGACGGGAATGTAGCGGTCGATGCCTTTGAGCACGTTGTAGCCCTGCTTGAATGGGCCACCGGAAATTGCACAGGCGCCCATCGCGATCACGTACTTCGGATCAGGCATTTGGTTGTAGAGCCTGACAACTTGCGGCGCCATCTTCTTGGTCACCGTGCCGGCGACAATCATGAGATCGGCTTGGCGCGGCGATGGCCGGAAAACTTCGCCGCCAAAACGCGCGAGATCGTAACGCGACGCTGCAGCGCAGATCATCTCGATCGCACAACACGCGAGACCGAACTGCAGCGGCCAGATCGAATTCTTCCGGCCCCAGTTGTAAACCTCGTTCAGCGACGTGACCCAGATGCCCTGCTTCTGGAGTTCGCTCTGCAGCCCTTCATCGACCACCGCTTCGCTCATCGTGCCCAATTTAGACAACCTTTGCCCCAAGCCCAAACGA
>JBJMWV010000251.1:0-2568 GCA_045809985.1 Chthoniobacterales bacterium
ATTACACGCTGGTCGCCTACGAGCGCAGAGCGGTGCTGCGTTGCTGCGCGGCAGGTCTAGGATTATTGAAACGGGTGGACGAATGTTTGATGCACGACCGTTTCATGGACGAAGCGCTCGCAGAAGGGCGAAAAGGCATTGGTCTAACGAGTCCCAACCCTGCGGTCGGAGCTGTCCTCGTGCGCGGAGGAAAGATCCTTGCTCGCGGCCATCACCGCGCCGCGGGACGACCGCATGCCGAGATCGAATGTCTGCGCAATTTCGGCGAACCAGTTCCTGAAGACGCGACGCTTTACGTCACGATGGAGCCGTGTTCGACAAGCGGCCGAACGCCGCCATGCATCGATGCGTTGATCGAGGCGAAGGTGCGACGCGTTGTCATTGGCACAGTCGATCCGAATCCGCTCCATGCCGGCCGTGGAATCAAGTTGCTGCGCGCGGCTGGCGTTGAAGTGATCGACGGCATCCGTGCCGCGGAATGCGGTGCGTTGAATGAGGCGTTTAACAAATGGATTCGAACGAAGCGGCCCTTCGTGGTCGCGAAATGCGGCATGACTTTGGACGGTCGACTCACGCGGCCGGCATGCGAAGATCGCTCGATTACGAGCACCGCATCGCGGCGACATGCGAATCGGTTTCGCGCACAAGTCGACGCAATCCTCGTCGGTGCGGAGACGGTGCGCGCCGACAATCCGGAACTGACAGTGCGCGGCGTTCGCGGCGCTCGGCAACCTTGGCGAGTCGTCCTCACGCGTTCGCAGCAACTGCCGAAGACTGCGCATTTGTTTAGCGATCGCTTTGCACAACGAACGCTCGTATTCCGTGATCAATCGCTCGAATTGGTGCTCGACTCGTTAGGCGAGAAGGAAGTCACGAGCGTTCTGATCGAGGGAGGCGGCGACATCCTGAGCCAGGCGCTGGATGCACGGCTGATCGACAAATTTCACATCTACGTTGGCGCGATGTTTAGCGGTGGAAGCGTGCTGGCCTTCGCGGGTTGCGGTGCATCTTCAACCAACTCATCAGTTCGACTGCGAGACGTCCGTTATGAGCGGATCGCGAGCGACGTGCTCGTGGTCGGAAATGCTGAGTACCCGGAGACTTCTTCCGAATATTAAAGCGAAACTTTCCGTCATACTTTCTGTTCAATCGCTATAGAAAACAGGAGGAACCAACAAATGAACTGGAAGAAACTTCTCTTAATCGCAGTTGTCGCCGCCGGATTCGCATTCGCTGCAGCGCCTCGTTCTGAAGCGGGTGTTGCGGTGGGAATCGGAATCGGCGTGCCGGCGTATTCTTACGGGTATGGCTATGGCTACGCGCCGGCGTATTACACCGGTTATCCGTACGGCTACGCGCCGGCGACTGTGGTGGTGAGCCCGGGACTCGGTTGGTATTGGTACCACGGACATCGCGTGTACTACCACCGGCGGCACAATTATCACCGTTACTATCGGTAATCGCTCAGGAGCGATCTCAAGAGCTGGCCGGGTTCGCCCGGCCAGCTTTTTTATTGTCAAAATTCGTCTGCGAAAGCCCGGCCCAATGAGCCGTTACTTCGACGGCGATGCGGATGAAGTATGCACCGCTGTTGGCGCAGCTGAGTTCTGCGGCTGCTGCCCGAATTCCTTCTTCAGCTGCTCGACTACGGGGGTGAGCTCACGCTGGCGGCGCTCCTGCATTTCCTGGCGCATCGCGCGGTCAATCCGGCGTCGTTCTTCCATATAACGCCGCTCGAATTGCGCGCGTCGCTCGGCTTCGAGTTGCAAGCCGGACTCACGCATTGCCGCTTCGGCTTCACGCTGCAGTCGTTCCCGGCGAATCCCTTCCTGGATACGAAACGCGCGTTGCTGCTCCGGCGGCATAGCGAGCCACCGCTCCGCGTTCGACCTAAATCGTTGACGATCCGCAGGCGACATCGCATGCCAATGTTCACGCATCGCCGGTCTCATCCGCGGCCCGGCGCCAAGATTCGGACCCGCGGAATTCTGCGCGAGTGCCGCGTTCGCAAGACCAGCAACTGTGCCCGCAACTAGAGCGGCAGCGAATCGTCGTCGTCCCATGTGTTGTCGTCTTCGGACGCGATCAGATAATCGAGGTCGGCCACGACCTCGTAGTCTTGTGGATCAATGCTGGCAACGACGTCAGGCGGATTGTCGCCGGTTCGTTGCCGGAGCATCCGGTCGGCTGAGATTCCCGCGAACGTCAATGCTAACGCGAACACCGCGACCGGCGCGAGAATACGCGGCCGCAACCAGCGGAGGAAATCCACGCGGTCGCTGCCTCCCTGCCGCACCTGACGCACAACGTTGCGCGCGAAAAACGGCGACGCCGCAGGCGCCTTCGTTTGTCCCAGCAAGTCCCACAATTCCTGATCGTCTTCGCGTCTCATGCTTCGAGAAATTGAACTTGCTGCCTGCGCGAAAGTTGCGGGGCGAAAGCGGTTAGGCAAATCGCCTACACTTCCGCGGCTTCGAGGAAGCCCTCGAGCTGCCGGATGCGGGTCGGGTGCCGCATCTTGCGCAAAGCTTTTGCCTCGATCTGGCGGATGCGCTCACGCGTAACGCG